>NZ_JBIWLW010000013.1:0-212575 GCF_044766385.1 Streptomyces sp. NPDC102274
TGTGGTGGTCCAGAGCCGGGGCGTCGAACTCCATCCCCCAGAACTGGAGGACCTCGGGCACGAGCACCCGCGAGCGCAGCAGGTCGGGGTAGGCCTGCTCAAGGTTCACCTTGGAGTGCGTCGGCCCGCCGTGGTCGGTGCACATCACCCAGTTGAGACCGAAGTTCTTGGCCATGATCGCGTTGGTGACGATCGGGTAGACCGCGTCGGCACCCTTGTGGAACGTGGGCGGATTCGTCGACGTGTCGAACTCACCGCTGTACTCGGAGTGCACATGGTGATCACCGGCACGCCAAACGCGGGTGCGGGAGTCGTCGGACTTCCCGCGCCCGCGGTCCTCATCGTCGCTCGCCCACGCCGGGCCGCCGGTCAACAGCGGGCTCGCGGCCGCCAGCGTCGCCCCGACACCGGCGAACTTGACCAGCCGGCGCCGCGAGATCGCCGAGTACTCAGGATCTTCGCTGCTTCTGTCCTTCACGATGGAACCTCTCGTTCAACAACTCTGGGGGGCGATCATCGAGTCTCGAAGAGCAAACCGAACGCAACATGAACAAGGGCCGGGAGTGCGGAAAACAACGAACTCCGGCACGCGCACAGTCCATTCACCCGCACTGTCCAGCCTGGTTTTAAACCTTTAAGTAGATTAGTGTTCGGGTCCTGGCCTTCGTACGGTCGATCACCCGCCGGGGGTGGCGGCGGAGGCGCCGCCGGATCCACCGTGCCCGGGTGGAGCCGGAGAACAGCTGAGTTTGTTCCTCCGGTGGCGGGCTGTGGAGGAAGGAGCTCGCCTCTCGTGGCGTCCCACCGTCGTCCCAAGCAGTCGAACCACACGTACGCGACCGTTCTTTCGGTGACGGCCGCGGCGGCCGTCGCGGTGTCGGCGCAGTCGGCCTCCGCCGACCCGCTGCCCGACCCGAACAAGAAGGGTGTGCAGGCGCAGATCGACCGCCTGTACGAGGAGGCGACACAGGCCACGGAGAAGTACAACGGTGCGAAGGAGAAGGCCGACGGACTGCAGGAGCAGGTCGACGAACTCCAGGACGCCGCCGCCCGCAAGCAGGCGGACCTCAACGAGTTCCGCGACCGCCTCGGCTCGGTGGCCACCGCGCAGTACCGCAGCGGTGGCCTCGACCCGTCGCTCCAGCTCTTCCTCTCGGCCGACCCCGACGCCTATCTGGACAAGGTGTCCGACCTCGACCGGCTCAGCACCCAGCAGGCCGGCATGCTGGAGCGATTCCTGCGGCAGCAGCGTGAACTGAGTCAGCAGCGCAGCCAGGCCGCGACCAAGCTTCAGGACCTCAAGGACACCCGTAAGGAACTGGGCGGCAGGAAGAAGACGATCCAGGGCAAGCTGGCGGAGGCGCAGCGGCTCCTGAACACGCTGACGGCCGAGGAACGAGCCGAGCGGGCCGCCGAGGAGGAGCGGGCCAACCGGTCCAGCGAACGCGTTGATCTCGGCAATGAGGCCAGCGCGTCCCAGCGGACCGCCGCCGCGTTCAGCGCGGCCAAGAGCCGCGTCGGTATGCCCTACGTCTGGGGTGCGGCCGGGCCGAACTCCTTCGACTGTTCGGGGCTGACGTCGTGGGCGTTCCGCCAGGCCGGTGTGTCCATACCCCGTACCTCCCAGGCCCAGGCCAACGCCGGCACGCGCATCAATTCGTTGAGCGCGCTCCAGCCGGGCGATCTCATCATCATGCGCACCGACCTGAGCCATGTCGGCTTCTACGCGGGCAACGGCCAGATCCTGCACTCACCGAAGCCGGGGGCCCAGGTGCGGTACGAGTCGATCGCGAGGAGCGGCATGCCGTTCATGTGGGGCGTACGCATCAGCTGAGAGCCGTCCCGCCGCGTGACGGAGAGCCCCGCCGCGTGACGGCGAACCGTACAAGGCCGGGTCCACGCCGTCTCGGCACCCGCGTCTCAGCCCAGTCCGGGAGGACACGCGAGGAGAAGGGGGAGCAGCGGTGTCATGACAGAGGTCGCGGCCATGACACCGCGGAGGGCCGGGTGCGCACACCGCGTCGGCGCCAGAATCCGCCGGAGTCTGACGACCGCCGTAGGGCCGCCCGCGGACAGCGTGCCCCGAGGGGCGGCGCTTCCTGACGCCATTTCGAACATGGCCGCGGCCAGCACCCCATGCGGATAGCTGCGCAGCGCCCGGTCGTCGGCGGCCATCTCCAGCAGGAGCGGTATCTGCTCACGGAGATGCCGGGCGAGCGGTAGTCCGCGAAAGACCGTTGCGAAGGACTGGGCCGCGACGAGCACCAGGTGGTGGCGGCAGGCGATATGGGCCCGTTCATGTTCGACCACGGCGCCGAGTTCCGCGCTGGAGAGCAGCTCAACAGCCCTCGTGCTCAGGACGATCCTGGGGCGGCGGCCCGGCAGACAGTAAGCGGCCGGTACGCCGTGCTCGATCACCGTGGCACGCAATCCCGCCGACGGGCGGGCGACCTTGTCCAGGATCCTGCGGTGACCGTTGCGTGCCCCGCGTGCCCGCAACGCGTGGTAGGCGAAAGTCGCCACATGGGCTGTCACCACCATCGCCGAGGCGGCAATGCCGACGTGCTCCATCGTCCCCGCGTCGGGAGAATCGATCCCCAAGGCCACCCGGCACGAGTAGAGAATGCCGTGCAGGTGCGCGTTCGGGGTGGCGAGATGAAGTGCGACGAGAGCGACGCACAGGGAGAAGGAGGCCGCGAACGCGGTCCACACCGTCGCGGCGAGGGCGGGGGACCGATGTGGCCAACTGCTCCGCAGCATCACACGCGGGGCGACCCAGCCAACAGCGGCCGCGTACCCGAGGAGGGCGGGAGCGGCGTTCATTCGACGGGACGGTCGGTGGTCCTGAGCGCCTCGCGCAACGCGGCCACTTCCTCGTCGGTCATCCGCTCGACGAAGTACGCGAGAGCGGCCGGCCGGTCCTCGCTGGCTCCCAACGCGTCCTCCATGAGGGCCGCCGAGTACGCCTCTCGGCTGCGCACCGGCGTGTAGAGCCAGGCACGGCCCTGCTTCTCCCGGATGAGCCACCCTTTGTTGTAGAGGATCGTCGCCACGGTCATCACGGTCGAATAGGCCGCCGGGCGGCGTGTGTTGATGTCATCGACGACTTCACGGACCGTGGCGGGTCTGCCCCACTTCCAGAGGCAGTCCAGGATCTCGGCCTCCAGCTCCCCCAACCACCGCATGCCTCGTGTGTCCTCTCCGCCACCGCCACCGCCTCCGTGCCACCGGCCATGATAGACGTGGTCGCGGTCGACACGGCCTTGGCCGCCGCCCCAGGTCAGCCGGCGGGCAGCGAGTAGGCCAGCGAGATGTTGAGCGAGGTGGCGAAGGTCAGGTACATCAGCCACACCCCGGTGACGATATGGAAGAACCCGAGCGCCAGTTCGCCGGGATTCTTCGCCGTGGGCTTTTCATCGGCGGTGCCCACGGCCGGTTCGCGAACCCCGATCCGGAAGCTGGCGAAGATCTCGCTGAGATAGACCCCGGTCAGGCCGGCGAACAGCACGCCCAGCGGCCAGGCGCCGACGGAGAAGAAGACCACCATGCCCAGTACCGAGATAATGACGAAGGCGATCGACATGAGTCCGTTCGGACGGACGTCATTGCCCTGATATCGGTTCCAGCCCATCGCGAACCAGTGGATTCCGTACGCCGAGAACGCCAGTGCCGCCGTATAGAGGGCCGGTTCCTTCAGCGACTCGAACCAGAGGAGGGCGACGAACATATAGACGCCCGTGACGAACTGGCAGAAGCCGGGGAGCCAGATTCCCCAGACACCGGTCGACCGGTCGACCGAGAGATTCCTCTTCGGGAATCGGAAGAGTTCCTGCGGTCCGTATATGAGATAGCCGGTCCCGAGACCGAAGAATCCCAGCACCACCGGTGCGTACGTGGTCGTGGCGAACGAGATCATCGCGACTCCTCTTTCGGGGGAAAGCCAGGTTGATTCCGAGGACACTTCGCGCCCGGCGGTCACGCGGACGAACGGGACGCGGCTGCCTGTCGGGGAGGAGAGGGTTCGAGGCGGATGACGATCCCTTTGGACGTGGGGGTGTTGCTGATCTCCGCGACGCTGTCCAGGGGCACCAGCACATTCGTCTCCGGGTAATACGCGGCGGCGCACCCCCGCGCCGTCGGGTACGAGACGAGGCGAAAACCGTCCGCGCGCCGCTCGACGCTGTCGTGCCACACACCGACGAGGTCGACCAGAGCGCCGTCGGTGAGTCCGAGTGCCCGGAGGTCGGCCGGGTTGACGAGCACGACGCGTCTGGATCCGTGGATACCGCGATAGCGGTCGTTCAGTGTGTACGGGATGGTGTTCCACTGGTCATGGGAACGCAGGTTCTGGAGGAGCAGGTGTCCGTCGGGGACGTGCGGCATCTGGAACTCGTTCGCGGTGAAGAGCGCCTTGCCGCTCGGGGTCGGGAACACCCCTTCGTTCACCGGATTGGGGAGTCCGAAGCCTCCGGGCTTGACCACCCGCTCGTTGAAGTTCTCGAACCCCGGTACGACATGGGCGATCCGCTGCCGGATGAGGTTGTAATCGGCCTCGAATTGGTCCCAGGGCACGTCCACCGAGTCGCCGAGGGTACGGCGGGCGAGTTGGCTGAGGATGGCCACCTCGCTGAGCAGCGTTCTGGAAGCGGGTTCGAGGCGTCCATGCGAGGCGTGCACCTGACTCATCGAGTCCTCGACGGTGACGAACTGCTCGCCGCCCGCCTGTCTGTCCTTCTCGCTGCGGCCCAAGGTCGGAAGAATGAGCGCGATTTCTCCGCAGACCGTGTGGGAGCGGTTCAGCTTGGTCGAGATGTGCGCCGTGAGCCGGCACCGGCGCATCGCGCTCTCGGTGATTGCGCTGTCGGGCGTCGCCCGTACGAAGTTTCCGGCCAGACCGAGAAAGATCTTGGCGCGGCCGTCGCGCATGGCCCGGATGGAATCCACCGTGTCCCAGCCGTGCTCGGCCGGCGGGGTGAACGAGAATTCGCGGCCCAGCGCGTCCATGAATTCCCGCGGCATCTTCTCCCAGATGCCCATGGTGCGGTCTCCCTGGACATTGCTGTGGCCGCGCACCGGGCACACGCCGGCGCGAGGGGTCCCGATATTTCCGCGCAGCAACAGGAAATTGACGATCTCCCGGATCGTGGGAACGGCATGCTTGTGCTGGGTCAGGCCCATCGCCCAGCAGACGACGATCCGTTCACTGCCCAGTACCAGGTCGCGCAGTTTCTCGATCTCCGCGCGCGTGAGTCCGGTGGCCGTGAGGACGTCCTTCCACGACAGTTGTCGCAGATGTGCGCCGAACTCGGTGAAGCCGCTGGTGTGGTTTTCGATGAACTCGTGGTCGAGCACCGTACCCGGACGGGCGTCCTCGGCCTCGAGCAGCAGCAGATTCAGCGCCTGGAAGAGGGCGAGATCGCCGCCGAGGCGGATATGGAGGAACTGGTCGGCGATCTGTGTGCCCCGGCCGATCACACCGCGGGGTTTCTGCGGGTACTTGAACCGGATGAGACCTGCCTCGGGCAGCGGATTCACCGCGACGATACGTCCGCCGTTGCGTTTGGTCTGCTCCAGCGCGGTGAGCATGCGCGGGTGGTTGCTGCCGGGATTCTGGCCCACCAGGAACACCAGATCGGAGTGGTGGATGTCCCGGAGGCTCACATCCCCCTTGCCGACGCCCAGAGTCTCCTTCAGCGCGGCACCGCTCGACTCGTGGCACATGTTGGAACAGTCGGGCAGATTGTTGGTGCCGAAGGCGCGCGCGAACAACTGGAATACGAACGCCGCCTCATTGCCAGCTCTCCCCGAGGTGTAGAAGATGGCCTCGTCCGGGGAGCTCAACTGCCGCAGCTCCTCGGCGAGCAGACCCAGCGCCTCGCTCCACGTGATCGGTTCGTAGTGGTCAGAACCGACATGCTTCACCATGGGCTCGGTGAGCCGACCCTGCTGGTTGAGCCATAGATCCGACTTCCCGGCGAGCTCACCGATCGCATACTTTTCGAAGAACGCGGCCGTGATCCGTCGTGACGTGGCCTCGTCGTTGACGTGCTTGGCACCGTTCTCGCAGTACTCGTTCCGTGTACGGTGCCCCGGCGCGGGATCCGGCCACGCGCAGCCCGGACAGTCGAACCCCTCGGTCTGATTGATGTTCAGCAGGGTCAGGGCGGCGCGCCGCGGCGAGGTCTCCTCCAGTGAGTACTCCATCGCATGCACAATCGCGGGCACACCGGTGGCCCAGGTCTTCGGTGGGGTGATGCGCGGCTTGTCGCCGCCGGGATCGCCGACCGGTGGTTTCCTCGTCACAAGTCTCAGCCTTTCGCTCGATCCGCACATCAGGTCCACACACGCATCAGGTCCACGCACGCACCAGGTCCACCCACATCAGGTCCACGCGCTCCGGTTCAGCGGCACCACCGCACTCACCACACCGCACTCAGCCCGTGGGCCACGTGGGAACCCGTGGCGATTCCTCGGCGGGGTCCGGCCGTACCCGTCCGGAGCGGATTTCGCCGCGCCAGCCGCCGGTCTCCCGTCCGTGACCCTCGATGAACTCCTTGAAGCACTCCATCCCCCGGTGGACCCGGCGCTGTGCGACGTGGAGGGCGTTTTCGGTCTTCGCGATCACTCCGGACGCTTCGAGGTCCAGCCGCAGGCTGACTCGCGTACGCTCGGGGCCGAGGGATTCGAAGACGACCGTGCCCTCGTGCCGGGGCTCGGTCAGCGTGCGCCAGGTCAGGCGCTCGTCAAGCCGCTGCTCCACGATCTCCACGTCGAACTCATGGGTGACCGCGCCGACTCGGGTGACCCAGTGAGCCAGGGAGCGCTGGGGCTGATCGATGCGCTCCACCCCTTCCAGGAAGCGGGGGAAGCTCTCGAACTGCGTCCACTGGTTGTAGGCCGTCCGGACGGGAACATCGACGTCGATGGACTTCTCGATGATGCTCATGCTGGCCTGGCCTCTACTGCGCGTCACAGGGCGGATCGCGTCCTCACCAGGAGTTTTTCCGTCATGAGGATCAGGAATTCTCATTAAATACCGGGACAGATCGATACGCATGTCGTACGCGGCGCTACGGTCCGTACGCGGCACCACGGCCCGTCGGACCGGCCCGGCCGCTCCGTTTGGCGCGGCGGGCTCGCGCCGGCGGAACGAGGAGGTCGACACGGCGCTCGTCGGCCGGCCGACGACCCGCGCCCCGGTCGCCGTACCGTCGTCTACTTCGGCCCGCTCACCGGCGGCGAGGACGCCGAAGACCCGGTGCGCGGCGGCACACTGCGGAGCCGCGCGGCATCGCGTCGGCACAGCGGCACATCAACCATGTCGCCCTCGCCCGGGACGCGTTGCGCTATCTCGCCGAAGGCGTCGACCAGGCCTGGTGGATCACCGGCGGACGTGACGACCGGCGCACGACCTGGGGGCCGGTTACGGGCAAGGAGTCCCCTGCCCGTAACCGGCCCCCATCTCGCGGCCCCCGGCCCCCGGCTCAGCGAGCGCAGCTCAGAGCGGACAGATCGACCGCGTCGGCCATCGCCTGCATACCCTTGTCGTTCGGGTGGAGATGGTCGCCGCCGTCGAAGAACGGCAGGATCCGCTGGTGGTCGTAGGAGCTGCGCGTGATCCTGTCGAAATCCGTCACGGCGTCGAACGCGCCGCTGTTCCTGATCCAGTCGTTGACACCCTGGCGTACGGCCTCGCCCTCGGCGTCGTACTCGGACCAGCCCTTGAACGGCATGACGGTCGCGCCGACGACACACTTCCCCGCGGCGTGCACCCGGTCGATGATCTGCCGGTAGCCGGCGATCAGATCGTCCACCGTGACACCGGTGTGCGCCTTGATGTCATTGATGCCCTCGAACAGGAAGACCGTGCTGACCCCGGGCTGGGAGAGCACATCACGCTCCAGTCTGTTCAGCGCGGACTCCCCGGCCCCGTCCGCGAGGACCTTGTTGCCCGAGATGCCCTCGTTCGCGACCCCTTTCACCGTGCTGCCGGACGCGGCCTGGAGCCGCCGGGACAGATAGTCGGGCCAGCGGCGGTTCTGGTCCGTGGACGAGGCCCATCCGTCGGTGATGGAGTCACCGAGGGTCACCACCGCGCCGGTCTTCGCGGAGGTCTCCACGCTGACGGCGTCCAGCCAGTACCAGGAGCCCATCGGATCGGTCCAGTTGGCCTCGCCCTCCTCCGCGGCGTGATCGCCGACGGCGGCGTAGTTGGTCTGCATGGCCATGCCGTGACCGGTCGTCGGCCCCAGCGCACCCGTCACATAGAGACTGACGACCAGATCGCTTCCGGCGGCCAGCCTCCCGGGCAGGGGATCGCTGAGCACGGTCTCACCGGCCGGTACGGTGACGGACGCGGCCCCGCCGAACGTCAGCGGCCGGTTCGAGCCGCGGACCAGCTCGGCTCCCTGCTTCCGCAGCCCCGCGTAGGCGCTCGCGAAGGTGACCGGGTGGTCGCCGAAGGCGTTGGAGAGCCGGATACGCAGGTCCGTACCGCCGACGCTGGTGCGTACGAGCAGCCGGTAGCTGCGGTCGGCGGGGCCCGCGCCCTGCTTCTCCGCGCTGGCGCCCCAGGTCACCACGGTGTGCGTGCTCTGCCCGGCCGCCTGTGCCGCTTGCGCCGACGCCCGTGCCGCTTGCGCCGCGTGTGCCGCCGGGGTGGCGGTCAGCGCTCCGCAGACCGCCATGACCAGCGCGCACACGACACCCACCGCCCGGCGCCCGGACGCGGACCGTACCCACCGACCCCTCGGGTCGACCCTCATCCGAGGTTCCGCAGGGTGACGGACTCACCGGGCTTGAGGCTGATCTCGCGCGTCGTGCCTCCGGCGACGACGGTCGTGCCACGCCCACCCACGCTCTTCAGCGTCGCGCGGGTGACCTTGCCGTTCTGCCAGCTGACGTCGGCGACGAAGCCGCCCCGGACGCCCACACCGGACACCGAGCCGGAGGCCGCCCAGGCGTCGGGCAGCGCGGGCAGCAGCTCGATGTGCCCCGGTCGCGAGTAGACCAGCATCTCGATGATCGCGGCGGCCGTGCCGAAGTTCGCGTCGATCTGGAAGATGCCACGCCCCTGCTCGACCTCGTAGATGTCGAAGAGGTTCATCGCGCTGCCGTTGCTGCCGTTGGCCGACGGCCTGAGATTGTTGACGAGGAGCTGGTACGCCTTCTCGGCGTCCTTCAGCCGCGCCCAGCACAGGCCGCGCCAGGCGTTGGCCCAGCCGAAGCTGTTCATGCCGCGCGCGTCGAGAAGGGCCGTCGCGCCGTCGACGATGTCCTTCGGCGTCGAGCCGTCGGGGCGGATCCTGTCACCGGGGAAGAGCCCGATGAGCGGCGAGAGATGCCGGTGTGTGGTCTCGCCGAGGTTGTCGGGCGACATCCACTCCTGCAGCCAGCCGGACGTGGGGCTGACCTCGGGCAGGTACAGGCGCTCACGCAGACCATCGATGGTCTTTCCGTAGCCGGTGTCCTTGCCGAGCACCTCGGTCACGGTGCGGTAGTTGCCGAAGAGGCTCCACATCAGTTCCTGGGCGTAGGTGATGCCCTTGGCGTCCTGGGGGCCGTGCTCGGGCGACCAGTCGCTGTCCGCGATCAGGACCTCGCGCGAGGTTCCGGACGCGTCGGTGACGGTCGTGGTGATGAGGCGGGCCTCCCAGAACTCCACGGCGCCCTTGATGAGCGGGTAGATCTTCGCGAGGTAGGCACGGTCCTGGGTGTACTCGTAGTGTTCGAACAGGCTCTGGCAGAGCCAGGCGTTGCCGGCCGGGTGCCACCACCAGCCGCTTCCGCCGTAGGGGTTGGTGGAGAACGCCACGGCCCACCCGGCGATCTTGCCGCTGGAGTTGCGGAACCTGTTGGTCGAGGTGTTGAACAGCCGCTGCGTGACGTCCGTCCAGCAGGGCAGCTGCGCGAGGCAGTAGTCCGCGAAGGCGTCGAAGCAGCCGCTCAGGCCTGCCCGGTCGGCCATCCAGTAGTTCATCTGGATGTTGATGTCGGTGTGGTAGTCGCCCATCCAGTCCGGGTCGTTGCCGTCCAGCCACAGGCCCTGGAGGTTGAGCGGCAGGCTGCCCCGCGATCCGGAGACCATCAGATAGCGGCCGAACTGGAGGTACGCGGCTTCGAGTTCCGGATCGGGGACATTGTCCCGGTCGCGTGCCCGTACCCGCTCCCACGTGTCGAGTTCACGCTGTGCGGCGGACGAGGCGCCGAGGTCGATGCCGAGTTGTCCGAACACCTCGCGGAAGTCGGCGACATGGGTGCGCAGCAGGCTGTCCGCCGAGTGGCCGGCCGCGTCGAGGACCTTGGTCCTGGCCAGGCGCTCCGGCTCCAGGGACGGGTCGCGGAAACCCGCGGCGGCGTCGGGCGCGTAGTTGGTGCCACCGCTGACGACGACGGTGAGGTCCTGGCAGCCGCTGAAGGTGATCGACGTACCGTCCACCCGGACCGTGCCGGTCCTGCTGTGGGCGGTGACGGCCGCCCCGTACTTCAGGCCATTGGCGAAGGAGGCGCCGAACGACGCGTAGCGCCGGGCGCTGTTGGCGGTGGTGGACTCGCCGTGCGTGCCGGAGAGCGAGATGGTGCCGGTGTACGCGCCGCCGCCGCGCTGGGAGAAGTACAGGACGATGGCGTCGTCGGGACGGCTGGCGAAGATCTGCCGCCGGTAGGTGACACCGGAGAGGTCGTACGAGGTGGTGACCAGGCCCTGGGCCAGGTCGAGGGTGCGGCGGTAGTTGTGTACGCGGCCCAGGTCGTGGTCCGGGAGGGCGACGGTGAGTTCGGCGAGCAGGGTGAAGGAGCCGAAGTCCTCGCGACCGTAGGGGAATTGGCCGTCGCTCTGGAGTGTGTCGTTGAGTCCGCCGGTCCACAGCGTGGCGTCGGTGATCAGCAGGAGCTCGGCGGCGGGGTCGTTGCTCGCGAGCGCCCCGAGGCGTCCGTTCCCGACCGGCAGCCCCTGCTCGATCATCGAGTTGGAGGAGCCCGGAGCCTGCCACCACAGCTGGTTCTTCGCGGCGTCGGCCGCGGACAGCATGGGCGACTCGGTGGGGCGGAGAGGGGCCGCCGAGGCGGAGAAGGCGGGCAGACCACCGAGCGCGGTGGCCGCGCCGGCGGCGGCGGTGAGAGCGAGGAAGCCTCTGCGGCTGGGGCTGCTGGGGCGGTTGTCGGGGGAGGGGGTGTGCGGGATGTCCACGGGTGTGCACTCCATATCCGGGGAAACGCGCAGGCGGGAACGACGGCTGCGGACCGTCGGTGTGACGTCGGGAGATCACTCGGTGGGCGTGTGGATGTGGGGGAGTTCGGGTGGGTGAGCGCGTGGGCCTGGGCGGTGCCGGGGGACCGGGTGGGGGCCGGTCCACCCGGTGCCGGGCCCGGGTCGTGTCACCGGGCCCGGCGTGATCCGGACGAGACTTCTGAAACACGCCCCAGGTCAGACGGAGCGCGGTACGTCGATCCTGTCGAGGTCGGGCGCGTATCCGCTACCGCTGTCGAACGTGACGGTGTTGGTGCCCGCCTTCAGGGCCAGCTGGACGCTGACGGTCTTCGCGGTGCCCCAGTCGCCGGTGGAGGGGAACTTCAGACTTGTGCCGTTACCGCTGTTGGAGGAGACGGTCACCGAGCGCGCGTCGCCACTGACATAGGCGACCCGGACGGTGTAGATCCCGTCCTTCTTCACGGTGACGTCGTTGAACCTCAGCTTGCCGCCGGTGTAGAGGTTGCCGACCTTCTGGCCACCGGAGCAGGCGTCGCATCCGGCGATGGAGGCGTTGCCCGTCAGGGTGTTCGCCGCGGCTTCGGCCTCGTAACCGGTGGTGGGCAGTGTCTCGCCGCCGGGCTTGACGGTGAACAGCCGCGAGCCGTGTGCGGGCAGGGCCGCGGTGATCCTGTTCTTGTGGGGCCCGAGGTTCTCCTTGTTCCACAGGTCGCGCACGGAGGCGTTGCCGGTGAAGCCGAAGGCTGCCCAGTGGGCGGTGACGGAGGCCGGCGAGTCGCCGAGGTTGAACAGGGCGACGGTGTAGCTGCCGTCGGAGTTCTCGGTGCCCCAGACCTGCTGGTCGCCCATCGGGGTGACCGGACGTGCCACGGGCGAGTCGCTCTGGTCGACGGCGATGACTTCGCGGTTGGTCAGCAGCGAGACCCCGTAACTGTCCAGCTTGGTGAGGTCGTCACCGGTGTAGAGGGGCGACTTGTTGATGGCCCACAGGGTCATATAGCTCTGCCGTTCGGCCTTGGTGAGGCCGTCCATCTCCCCGTTGCCGACATCGATCGCGTCGAGGTCGTTCCAGCCTCCCGGACCCGCCTTGTCGCTCCACGCGGGGGCGTCGTCCCACCGGTCGTTGACCGAGTTCTCCCAGGTGACGAGGGTGTTGCAGTAGCACTCGATGTCAGTGTCGATGCGCCAGCCGTTGGAGTACCGCTTCCAGTCGGCGGCATGGCCGATGTCGAGCGACCAGGAGAGCTGGAGGTGGATCGGGCGCCCGGTGGCGGCGATGGCCTTCTGCCAGGCGGCGACGTCGGCGACATTGTTGTAGTTGTCACCGGACTTGAACGAGCCGGGGCCCACGCCGTCCAGCTTGAGGAAGTCGTAGCCCCAGTCGGCGAACAGCTGGGCCTGCGAGTCGATGTACTTCTGCGCGCACGGGTTGGCGAAGTCCAGCTTGTAGGAGCTGTCCCAGCCGTTGGTGGTCCGCAGATCCGGGTGGACGATATCGGCGGTGGTGCAGCCGGGGGCGTTCCAGATCGGCACCTTGCCGTCGCCGTACGCCTCCTTCTCCAGGCCGACGGGCAGGTAGATGCCCGCCTTGAGGCCCTTGGAATGGATGTGGTCCGCGACCGGCTTCATGCCGCGGGGGAACCGGACCGGGTCGTTCGTCTGCCGCCCGTACTCGTCGAACCCGGGCTTCCAGTCGTTGTCGCGCCACCAGCCGGCGTCGATGTTGACGCGGTCGTAGCCGTATTTCTTCAGCTTGGAGGCGAGGGCGTCCGTCTGCTTCAGGACGTTGGCCTCGGTGAGATAGCTGTAATCGCCGTCCGGGTTCAGCCCCGGGTACTTGGAGGACTGCATGCTCCAACTGGACCAGCCCATATAGGGCTTGGCGGCGATGTCGGCGGCGTCCGCCGTGCTCGCGGCGGACGCGGCGGTGGTCGTCGCGGCGGCGGACGGTGCCGCCGCCGTGTCCCGGGCGGGAGCCGTGGCCTCGGCGGCGGGAACGGCCGTGGCGAGACCGGCGGTGACGGCCAGGACCAGTATGGCTCTCATGGTCCGGCGCGCGGAGCCGGTCCGGGCTGCCGGCGGGGCTGAGTACGAGGATGACCGCATGGGGTCGCACCTCCTGTTGTCGGGTCACGGGGATCGCGCGGGTGGAACCGGGCAGGGGACGTGCGTGCCTGACGGCGTGGGTCGGCCGGCCCCTCGCGGTACCGGTCGAGAGAGCGGGCCGGCGGTGCGCCGGGCGGCGGTTCAGCCCTTGCCCGAGCCGATGGTGAGTCCGCTGATGAACTGGCGCTGGAGCGCGAAGTAGACCAGCAGAGTCGGGATCGCGGTCAGCAGGGCGCCCGCCGCGATGAGGTTCGGGTTGGTGAAGTACTGACCCTCCAGATTGGCGAGGGCCGACGTGATCGGACGCTTGTCACCGGTCTCGATCAGCGCGAGGGACCAGAAGAAGTCGTTGTAGATCCAGATGGATTCCAGCGTCGCGAGCGCCGCGAACGCCGGGCGGCACAGCGGCAGCACGATCTGGAAGAACTGGCGCCACACCGGAGCGCCGTCGACGAGAGCGGCTTCGAAGATCTCCTTCGGGATCGTCTTCATGTAGTTGCTGAGTACGAAGGTGCAGAAGCCGCACTGGTAGGCGATGTGAATGAAGATGATGCCCCAGAGCGAGTTGTAGACGAGCAGGGAATCGCTCATCCACGCCGGCAGCGGTATCAGCAGATACAGCTTGTACAGCGGCGTGATCAGCACCTGTGCGGGGATGAGGTTCCCCGCGGTGAAGAGGATCAGCAGCGCGATGTTCCAGCGGAAGTCGAACCGCGAGACGAAGAAGGCCACCGCCGCGGCGAACAACAGGGTGCCGAGGACCGCCGGAATGGTGATGAGCACCGAGTTCCAGAAGAAGCGCGGCATCCCGGACTGGCTCCAGGCGTCCGCGAAGTTCTGCAGACCGATGCTGCGCGGCCAGGACAGATAGCCGTGCTGCGTGGTGTCGGAGTAGGGCCGCAGGGAGGTGTAGACGGCCCAGAGCAGCGGGACGAGCCACAGCAGCGCGATGCCGCTGAGCATGAGGTGCCGTCCCGTCTGCCGCTTCGGCCCCCGGGGAGCCTCGGTGGTACGGGGGAGCGGGGTGCGTGACCGGGGGGCCGGTGGCGTGACGGTCGCGGTCACTGGTCCTCCTTGCGGAAAGTCTGGAAGAGGAAGGCCCCGATCGCCGCGAGGGAGACGAGGAGCAGGATGACCGCGAGGGCGGACCCGTATCCGATATGGCTGGACTCACCGATGATGTTGTCGGTGATGAGGAGGGACAGCAGCTCCATGCCGGGTTTGCTGCCGGTACCGCCGCCGAGTACGTAGACGATGTCGAAGGCGCGCAGGGACTCCATGACGGTGACGACCACGACGATGATGTTGACCGGCTTCATGGCCGGCAGCACCACCCGCAGGAAGGTCTGGCGTCCATTGGCGCCGTCGAGCGCGGCGGCCTCCTTCAGGGCCGGGTCGAAGCCCTTGAGCCCCGCCAGGTAGAGAATCATGATGTAGCCGGCGTGCCGCCAGCCGGACGCGACCAGCACGGCCCAGAGGTTGAGGTTCGGATCGCCCAGCCAGTCGATGTGGTGGCCGGGTGATACGGCGCCGATCACCCCGTTCAGCAGCCCGTTGTCCGGGTTGTAGATGATCTCCCACATAAAGCCGACGACGGCCAGGGACAGCACCATCGGCATGAAGATGGCCGTCTGGTAGATCCGGGTGAAGCGGATCTTCCGGTCCAGCTGGTAGGCGAGGAAGACCCCGAACGGGGCGGGCAGCAGCACCGTGAACAGCAGCCAGATCACGTTGTGTTGCACGGCCGGCCAGAACGGCGGGTAGTTGGTGAAGATCTGGAGGTAGTTGTCCAGCCCGACCCAGTGGATGTCGGACAGGTAGAGGCCGTCCCAGCTGGTGAAGGACAGACCGATGGAGGCCAGCGCCGGCAGCCACACGAAGACCAGCAGGGCGATCAGCGGGATGCCGACGACCACCGTCAGAAAGAGGCGGTCACCAGGACCGAGCCGGCGAGGGCGGGGGTGTGCGCGCGACGGGGACCGGCGCGCGGTACGCACGGAGGACATGGTGGAACCTCTCCGGTGGGATCAGGCCGTGAAGAAGCGCGAGCGCTGCGACTCGATCTTCTTCAGCAGGGCCGAACCGTCGTCCGGGTGGTTCAGCCACTCGGTGAAGCCGGGCTCGACCACCGTGGAGATGAACCCCGGGTCGCTGTCGCGGTCCCCGAACTGGGTGATGTGCTTGGCGCCCGCGATGAGTGCGGCCGACTTCTTCTGGAGCGCGTTGTACGAGCTGGTGTCGGCGCCGGAGTTGACCGCGACATTGCTCGGGTCGACGCCCATGTAGAGGTTCTCGGCCTTGGCGCCGCCGAGGAATTCGAGGAACTTCCTCGCGGCGTCCGGGTTCTTCGGCCTGCGGCTGAGCATGAAGCCGTCGGTGGGCGCCTCGACCGTGTCCTGACCGTACGCCGGGTCGATCTCCGGGAACGGGAAGAAGTCGATGTCGGAGCGCAGGGATTCATCGGTGATCTGCTGGCCGAGGAAGAGGCCGATGATCGCCATGCCGGACTTCTTGTCGAGCAGCGACTGCGCGGCATCCTGCCAGGAACGGCCGCCCGCGCCCTTCTGGTAGTACGGGGTGAGCTCGCGCCACAGGTCGATGGCCCTGGCGGTGCGCTTGTCGGTCCAGGAGACCTGGCCCCGCATCAGGGACATGTGGAAGTCGTAGCCGTTGGCGCGCAGGTTGAGATAGTCGAAGGCGCCGAGGATGCTCCAGATGTCGCCGCCGCCGTAGCCGGAGGCGATGGGGGAGAGGCCGTCCTTCCTCATCTGCTTGGCCAGCGCCGTGAACTGACTCCATGTCACGGGTATCTCGTAGCCGTACTGCTGGAAGACGCTCTTACGGTAGAAGACGGCCCACGGGTAGTTGTAGAGCGGGACGAAGTAGTACTTGCCGTCCTCACCCTTGGACAGTTGCTTGGCGGCGTCGCTGAAGCCGGCGCCTATCGTCTCCCACACGTCGTCGATGGGGCTGGCGAGGCGCTTCTTGGCGAAGTACTGCATGCGGTAGCCGGCGAACCAGGTGAAGACATCGTCCGGGGTGCCCTGGAGATAGGTGGAGATGCTCTTCTGGAACGTGTCGTGGTCGACGGTGTTCGTCTTGACCGCGAGCTTGCTGTCCTTCTCGAAGGCGTCCGTCACCGCGGCGTACGCCTTCTTCGGTGTGGCGTCCGCGCCGTTCGAGCCGAAGGTCACCGTCTTCGGGTCGGACGCGGCCCCTCCGCCGCAGGCGGCGAGGGCGGGCATGGCCAGGGCGGCGGCCCCGACACCGAACAGCCCCTGGACCACCCTTCTGCGGTGTGGACCCACGGAGGTCCGGGGGGTGCGGCTCTGCAGCGTCATCGCTACTCCTATTGCGTGTCTGATCCGATGAAGGACTGGATCGCGGTGGCCGCGGCCCCGCGCGCCCACTCCTCGAAGGGCAGCGGACGTGTCATCACGTCGCACTGCGCGGCGGTGCCGAAGGCGGACGCGGCGAACGCGTCGCGGATGCCCTCGGCGAACAGGTCGTACGCGGCCAGGCCCTCGCCGGAGATGATCACTCGTTCCGGACCGAGGACATTGACCACCGAGCCGATGGCCCTGCCGATGGCCTCGCCGGCCCGTGCGTAGACCTCACGGACCCCGGGGTCGCCGCCGTGGGCCAGTTCCAGCGCCTCGGCCGCGGTGGTCACGGGCCTGCCCGTGGCCTCCCGGACTCCGCGCAGGATCGCCGGGTCCGCCGCGATGGCCTCGACGCATCCGTTGTTGCCGCAGTGACAGGGCGGGCCGAGCGGGTCGATGGACAGATGTCCGATCTCGCCGGCCACGCCGTGCGCGCCCGACACCACCCGTCCATGCACCACCAGGCCACAGCCGATACCGGCGCCCACGGTCACCAGGGCGAAGTCGGAGAGCCCGACCCCGGCCCCGAACCACTGCTCGGCGACGGTCAGCGCCCGTACGTCGTTGTCGACCGTGACCGGCAGGCCGGTCGCGGTTCCGACGATCTCGGCGAGCGGGATGTCCCGCCATTCCAGGAAGGGCGAGTAGCGCACCACACCGTCCGCGCGGTCCACATCACCCGAGACGGCGATGCCCAGCCCCCGCACCCGCACACCGAAACCATCGGCCTCCAGGAGCAGTTCCCGCACCAGCGCGGTGAGGGAGGGGAGCACCGCCGCCGGCTCACGGTCCGTGAGCCGAACGTGCCGGGCGACCCGGATATGGCAGCACAAGTCGGCCAGGACGGCGATGATCTCGTCGCCCGTCACCTTGATCCCGATGAACAGCGCCCGGCCCGCGTCGACCCGTACCAGGTTGGCCGGACGTCCGAGAGCGGGCGGCGCGCTTTCGTCCACCCCTTCGACCAGATACCCGACCTCCATCAGCGGGCGCACCGCCTTGGTGACCGCGGCCGGGGACAGCCGGGCCCGCCGCGCTATCTCGGCCCGGGTGAGCGGGCCGTGGGACAGCACGGTCGTGAAGACCAGGGAAGCGGCCGGCGTCGATGCCGGGACCACTTCGTGAGGAGTGGTTGAGCGCATGGCCGGAAAGGTAGGGTGATTCTTTTCTGCTGTCAATGAAAGAAGCAGACCTCATGTGAAGAACCTTCTGTGAGTACCCTCAACCTGCAAAAGAAAGATCCTGTGGTGGTGTTGACAGTCGATCGAAGGAGAGGTTGGCTGCTCACCTCTCCTGTGGCGCTAACTGAACGCGAGGATCAATGTCTCTGATCTCCTTCGCCCCGGCCTCCGGGGTCTGGCTGCTCTCCACCGCGCGCACCTCCTACGCGCTGCGGGTCGATGAGACGGGAGCGCCCTGCCACCTCGCGTGGGGACCGCGGCTGACCCTCGCGGCGGCCGCGCAACTCGTGCCTCCGCCGGCCACGGAGATCAGTAGTTTCGAGGGCCGGCCGGCGGTCGGCGAGGAGTTGCCCGTCGACGGAGGGGCGCGCTACGGAGCGCCCTCCCTGCGGGTACGGTTCGCCGACGGCACCCGCGCCTTCGAGTGGCAGTACGTGGGCCACCGCACCAGCGAACCGGCGCCGGGAACAGCCGAGTTGGCATGGGAGTTCCGCGACCGCCACTACCCGCTGGCGGTCACCCTGCACTACCGCGTCCACGAGGACACCGATGTCATCGAGCGCTGGACCGTGCTGCGCAACACCGGCGGGGAACCGCTCTCACTGGCCCGCGCGGACTCCGCCGCCTGGACGCTGCCGCCGCGCGACGACTACCGGATCAGCCATGTCACCGGACAGTGGTCGGCGGAGGGCGCGCTCCACCGGGAGCCGGTACCGCACGGCGAGACCGTGCTCACCAGCCGGCGCGGTATCACCAGCCACCACGCGAACCCATGGCTGATGCTGGACGCCGGCGACGCCACCGAGGACCGGGGTGAGGTGTGGAGCGCGGCCCTGGCCTGGAGCGGAAGCTGGCACGTCACCGTGCAGCGCACCTCCGACGGACGTACGGCCTTCACCGGCGGAGCCGGACATGACGGGGCGTCACTTCCGCTCGGTCCCGGCGAGGAGTACGTGACCCCGCGCTACGCGGCCGTGTACACGGACGGCGGCTTCGGCGCGGCCAGCCGCGCCTGGCACGCGTACATCCTGGCCCATGTGCTGCCGCACCCCGAGGAGTCGCGCCCCGTACTGTTCAACTCCTGGGAGGCCACCGGCTTCGAGGTCGACGAGGCCGGGCAGAAGGCGCTGGCGGCGCGGGCCGCGGAGCTCGGAGTGGAGCTCTACGTCGTCGACGACGGCTGGTACGGCGGGCGCCGCGACGACACGGCCGGACTCGGCGACTGGGTGCCGGCGGTCAAGGGCTTCCCCGCCGGGCTCACCCCGCTGATCGAGGAGGTCCACCGGCTCGGTATGCGCTTCGGCCTGTGGGTGGAGCCCGAAATGGTCAACCCGGACAGCGACCTGTACCGCGCGCATCCGGACTGGGTACTGCACTTCCCGCACCGCACCCGCACCGAGCTGCGCAACCAGCTGGTGCTGAACTTCGCCCGGGACGATGTGGCCGAGTGGGCGTACGGCTGGCTGACGCGGCTGGTCGCGGAGAACGGGATCGACTTCCTCAAGTGGGACATGAACCGCGCCTTCAGCGAGGCCGGCTGGCCCGGCCGCGAGGACGGCGCGGACGTGTTGTGGACGCGGTACACACACAACCTGTACAAGGTCATCGACCGGCTGCGCGCGGACCACCCGGGGCTGCGGATCGAAACGTGCAGCGGGGGCGGGGGCCGTGTCGACCTGGGCATCCTCTCCCGTACGGACCAGGCGTGGCCCTCCGACAACACCGACGCGGCGGACCGCGTCTCGATCCAGCACGGTTTCGGCCAGATCTACCCGGCACGGACGATGGCGGCCTGGGTGACGGACGTGCCCAACCAGCTCACCGGCCGCTCGGTGCCGCTGCGTTACCGCTTCCATGTCGCGATGGCGGGGGTGCTGGCGGTGGGCGGCGATCTCGCGCGCTGGACGGCGGCCGAGCGCGCCGAGGGCGCCGAGTGGGTGGCGGAGTACAAGAAGGTCCGCCATATCGTGCAGCACGGCATCCTGCACCGGCTGCGCGGTCCCGTCGACGACGCGCCGTCCGCCGTGCAGTACACCACCACGGACCGGCGGGAGGTGTTCGTGCTGGTCTGGCAGCGGGCACCGCGCCACGGCACCCCGCGCCCCGCCCTCAGGCTCGCGGGCCTGGACCCCACCGCACGCTACCGGGACGCCCGTACCGGCGCCGTGCATCACGCGTCGGTGCTGACCGGGTACGGGATCACGCCCGAACTGCCGGCCGGGGACTGGGCGAGCACGTCCCTGCATCTGATCAGGGTGGACGAGGAGGCGTAGGGGAGAGGGGCCCCGGGCGGCAGGGGCTCCGGCGGCGGGGCCCGACGGCCGGTGCCGGAGCTCGCCGCCGGAGCCGGACCCGACGCGGTCGGCGCCCGGTCCTGGGGCTCGTGAGCGTGTCCGCCACGGCCCACGCCCCGCTCTGCGTTGTGCGTGACGCACGACGGGGGCCGCCCGGCACGCGGCCGGACGGCCCCCGAGATCTTCATCGGGCTACGCGACGCTGTCCCGGAGGTCAGCAGTAGAGGTTGGCGCCAGGAGTGGTGCCGAGGATCGAGACGAAGCGCTGGTAGGCGTCGACCCGGCTCTGGACCTGGGCGGGGTTGCGCCCGTCACACTCCAGGGAACCGTTGATGCTGCGGATCGTCTGGCCGAAGCCGCGCTGGTTGACCATCGCGTTGTGCGGGGTCATGGTGCCGGGGCCGGACTGGGTGTTCCAGTACCAGAGGGCGGTCTTCCAGGCCACGGCCGCGTCGTTCTGCACGAGCCAGGGGTTGTTGAGCAGGTCGATGCCGAGCGCGTCACCGGCCGCCTTGTAGTTGAAGTTCCAGCTGAGCTGGATCGGGCCGCGACCGTAGTATGCCGCCTGGCCCGCCGGGCAGCCGTAGGGCTGGCCCCAGTCGCAGTAATGCGGGTAGTTGGCGGTGTTCTGCTCCACGACATGGACCAGGCCGCCGGTCTCGTGGTTGACGTTCGCGAGGAAGGCGGCCGCCTCCTGGCGCTGGACCGTGTCACTGCCGGTCTTGGCGAAGGCGGGGTAGGCGCCGAGGGCGGCGGTCAGACCGCTGTACGTGTAGAAGGGGTTCCGGCCGGGGAACATCTGGTTGAACTGGGCCTCGGAGACCACGAATCCGCCCGGACTCGGGTTGCCGCCGCCGGGGGCCGGAGCCGACCACTTCTGGTTCGTGGCGCCGGTGCAGGTCCAGATCTGCAACCTGGTTCCGTTGGCCGAGTTGTTGCCGGTGACATCGACGCACTTGTCGGCAGCGATGCTGACGATGTCCCGCGCGGCGGTCACGGCCCACCGCTGATTGGCGGCGCCGGTGCAGTCCCACAGCTGGAGCACGGCCCCGTTGGCGGTTGAATTGTTGGCGACATCGAGACACTTGCCGAGGGCGCGGATGGTGCCGTCCGAACCGACGTTCCACTGCTGGGCGCCGGAGCCGTTGCAGTCGTACAACTGCACGGCGGTGCCATTGGCGCTCGAAGCGGCCGCCACGTCGACGCACTTGCCCGCCAGTCCGCTGATCTGGCCGGTGGCGGCCGCGGCGGGAGAGGCGGGGAGCACGCTCAGCAGACCCACGACGAGCGAGCCGACGGCCGCGTACGCCGCCCTGCGGGTCATGGAGACGCGCCGCCGGGCGACCACGCGTCTCCAGTTGATTCTCATGCCCATGTCATACCTTTCGCGAGAAGCACACAAGTGGGGGAGCTGACAAGGGAGTTCAATACTTGATTCAAGGTGTGAGCGAAGCCCACGTCAAGGGCTTGGTATGGACCAATTGCAGTACCGCGCGACCGGTACGGGACCGGGCGGACGAGGCGACCCGCACGTGAGATCTTCGCCGGTGCGCGATCGGCGCGGCTCCGGGCTGTCGAGTCCTCACCGCGCTCCCCCCTCACCCCGTATCCCTCCTCGCCGGACGTCATGGGCCGCGCCTCCACGGCATGCGTGTGCCGACGGCACACCATGAGCAATCGAGGTCGTTCCGGGACGAACGGGAGAGAGCGGAGGCGGGGCGAGGTGGATGGGTGGCAGCCGGTACTGGTTCTCCTCGCGGTGGTCGTGGCCGGTCTGGCGGCGCTGTACGGACTGGCAGCATGGCTGGCCGTCGACCGAACCCCGCTGGAATCAGGTCCGTTCGCCGGTGGACTGCCCGCCGAGGAACACGCGTTCTCGCGATTCCATGTGCGCTGGTACCCCGTCACCATGATCTTTCTGGCCTTCGACATGGAGATGCTCTTCATGTACCCGTGGGTCAAGGTGGTGTCGCGGGTCGGGGCGAGCGCCGTCATCGAGATGTTCCTGTTTCTCGGAGTTCTCTTCGCCGGGGTGGCCTATGCCTGGCGCGAGGGGGCCTTCCGATGGACCTGAGAGTCGCTCTGCGGCGTACCGCCATGAAGCGTCCCGCCGTCTTCCTCGTGACCTGGCCGGGAGCGACCGGGACCCGGCTTGGTGTCGAGGCGGAGCTCAGGCGCCGGGGGTGGCCGGTGATGGCCTCGCCCGCCGCCGCCGACGGGCTGGTGGTCTGCGGGGCCCCGGTGCCCGCCCGCGCACGGTGGCTGGACGATCTGGAACGCTCCGTACCGCGCCCGGCCGTCCGCGTCACCGTGACGGAGCCCGGTGACGCCGCCCGTCTGCTCGATGACGTACGGGCACGGCTATGGGCACAGCCGGGTACGGGAACGACACCGCGCCCCACCCGGCGCGAGCCCACGCCCCGAGGTGCTCACGGCCCGCGTACGCGCCCGGACGGCGACGGCCACGAGGGCCACGGCGGTCACGACGGGCACCACGGCCACGACACACACGCGATGTCCGAGGTGGCGGGTCTGCCCCTGGCCGAACGGGCCGACGACAGGGACGGGCTCCGGCTGGACCAGTTGCATGTGCCGCTGGGACCGGCACTCGCCGACTGGCCGGCCGGGCTGATCCTGCGCTGCGCGCTGCAAGGGGACATCGTCCAGCGGGCCGACGCCGGGCATCTCCCCGGGACGCCGCACGGCGCGCCGTTCTGGCCCGCACCCTGGCTGCGGGCCGCCCGCGGTGCGCACATCACGCGCGGGACCGCCGCCCGCCGCCGGTGCGCGGCCCATCTCGACAGCCTCGGCAGACTGCTCGCCGTCGTCGGATGGGCTGATCCCGCCGCCCGCTCCCGGCGCCTCCGGGACGAGGTGCTGGCAGGCCCGGACCCCGCGCGTACGACCGCGGAACTGCACCGCCTGGCCGGGAGGGTGGGGCGGTCCCGGCCCCTGCGGTGGCTCCTCACGGGACTCGGCCCGCTGCCCGCGGCTCGTGCGCGGGAACGGGGCGTGACGGGCCCGGCCCTCGCGGCCGACGGTGACGCCTATGCCCGCCTCCACCTCTGGCTGACGGAAATCGGCCGGGCCGTAGGGGACTTCGACGACACTCGGCCACTGGCCCCCGGCGACATGCGCGGACCGCGCGGTGACCTCGACGGGGACCGTCCGCCCTCGCGGGCGCTTCTCGATGTGCTGCCGGAGCTGCTCGCGGGGGCCGAATTCTGGTGCGCGCGGGTCATTCTGGCGAGCCTCGATCCCGATATCGACGAGGTGGCGGCCACACCGGCGGCGGGGACGGCCCATGTCTGAATCCGCGCCTCTGTGGGCCACCGTGGTCCTGCCCGCCGTGCTGGTGGCCGCGGCCGTCGTCACGGCCGGATTCGACGCGGCACTGACGGCCGGGGCGGAGCGGGGACGCGCGGCGACACCACGCGAATGGTGCGTTCGGGCGGCGGCGCCGGTGCGTGAGGGCTTGCGCCTCCTCGTACAGCAGCGGCGCCGGACGACGGCCGCGGACCTGGCGCTGGGCAGGACCGGGGTGGTGCTGGTGCCCGTGGCCGCCGTACTCGCGGGCGCGGTGCTGCCCTGGGGGTTTCGCGCCGTCAGCGATCCGAGCGTGGGCGTGGTGTGGTTCAACGCGATGGAGGCCCTCGCCTGGGCGGCGGTGTGGCTGGTGGGCTGGGGTCCCGACTCGGCGTTGTCACTGATCGGCGGATACCGCTTCCTCGCGCAGGGGCTGGCGTACGAGCTTCCGCATATGTTCGCCCTCACCACCGCGGCCCTGGGCGCCGAGTCCCTGCGGGTCGGCGATGTCGTCGCCGCTCAGGACGGGCTCTGGTTCGTGGTGTGGATGCCGGTCGCCTTCGTCGTCTATCTGCTGAGTGCCATGGCCATGTCGTTCTGGGGGCCGTTCGGCGGGCCGGTGGGACGGGACACGGCGGGCGGAGCGGCGATGGAGCTGTCGGGCGTGGACCGGCTGGTGTTCCTGGGCGGGCGGTGGCTGCTGCTCGTGGTGACGGCGGCCTTCAGCGTGCCGCTCTTCCTCGGCGGCGGACAGGGGCCGCTGCTGCCCGGCTGGGCGTGGACCGTTCTGAAGACCGCGGTGGTACTGGCCCTGCTGGTCGCGGGGCGCCGGCTGCTGCCGGTCCTGCGCATGGACCGGTACATGGGGCTCGCCTGGCTGGTGCTCGTACCGCTGACGCTTCTTCAGGCGCTCTTCGTGGCCGTGGTCGTGCTCGGCCGATGACAGAGCGACGAGAGGCCGCCGATGCGTGACGACGTGATCTTCTGGGCGCTCGCCGTCCTCGCGGTCGCCGCCGGGATCATGGTGTTCCGCTTCGACTCGATGGCGCGGGCGACATACGCCCTGCTGATGTCGTTGCTCTGCGTCGGCGGCGAGGTTCTGCTGCTCGGTCTCGACTACCTCGGCGTGGTGATCATCCTGATGATGACCATCGAGATGGCCATCATGGCCGTGTTCATGGTGATGTACATGATGAACCCGGCCGGTCTCCTGCCCATGTCGATGGTGCACAACAAGAAGGGCGCGGCCTGGATCAGCGCGGCGGTCTTCGTGGTGCTCGCCGTCGGCGTGCTCCTCGCGCCCTGGCCCGCCCGGAAGGGAAGAGCGCCGGACGATCCCACGACGGCGCTCGGTCTGTCGCTGATGGGATCGCAGATGCTCACCATGATGACCCTGGGGCTGGCCCTGTTCGCCACCATCGTCGCCACGGTGGCTCTCGCCACCCGCCGCGGACGCTACGACCGGTTCGGCGACGACCTGCGAGCCGGAGCTGGAGCCCGGACCCGTACCGCCGGAGACCCGGCGCGGGGAGGCGGCGGCCGATGAGTCTCGAACTTTTCCTCCTGCTCGCCGCCGCGCTGTTCAGCACCGGGCTGTTCGGCGCCCTGACCCAGCAGTCGGTCGTCATGCTGATGATGGGGCTCGAACTGATGGTGGGCGGAATCATCGTCGCCGCCGCGGCCGTCTGGCACTACATCACGCCCGCCGCCGCCGACGGCCAGGTGCTGGTCGTCCTCGCGGTCACGGTGATGGCCGTGGAGATGGCCATCGGCTTCGCCGTGGTCACCGCGCTGTTCCGGGCCCGCGAGGTCGACATGACCGACATGGCGGCGGAGCTGAGGGAGTGAGCGTCCTGCTGTGGGCGCTGCTCGCGCTGCCGCTGACCGCGGGAACCCTGCTCGCGGTCATGGGCCGCGCCGCCGACCGGGCCGCACCCGTGGCCGCGGTCGCCACCGCCCTCGTCACCCTGGGCCTCGCCATCGCGGTCGCCCTCGGCCGTCCGGCGGCCGGGGCCCCGCTGCTCGACGGGCTGCCCGTGCGGCTCGCGGTGGACGGGCTCTCCGGGCTGATGGCCGTGACGGTGGCGGCGATCACCACCGCCGTCCTGGTCCTCAGCGTCGGCGACATCCGCCCCGGGGAGGCGCGCGCCCGCTTCTTCGGGCTCATGCTCCTGTTCAGCGGCGCCATGCTGACCACCGTGACGGCGGCGACGCTCCCCGTACTGCTGATGGCCTGGGAGATGATGGGCGCCACCTCCTGGGCACTCATCGGTTTCTGGTGGCGCGACCCCGAGCGCGGCCGGGCGGCGAACACCGCCTTCCTCACCACCCGCGCGGCGGACCTCGGGCTGTATCTCGCCGCCGGGGCCGCTCTCGCGGCCGGTGGGGCCGGCACGCTCGCCCTCGCGGATCTTCCGCGCGCCACCGGGCCCTGGCTCGCGGTCATCACCGCGGGGGTCATCGCCGCCGCACTCGGCAAATCGGCCCAACTCCCCTTCAGCTTCTGGCTCTCGCACGCCATGCAGGGGCCGAGTCCGGTCTCCGCCCTGCTGCACTCCGCGACCATGGTGGTGGCGGGCGCGTATCTGCTGATCCGCCTGGAACCGCTGCTTGCCGCGTCCGGCTGGGGAGGGACTGCGGTGGCCTGGGCGGGCGCGGTCACCGCCGTGCTGCTCGGTCTGGTCGCGGTCGGGCAGAGCGACCTCAAGCAGCTGCTGGCCGCGTCCAGTTGCGCGCAGATCGGCTTCATGGTGCTGGCCGCTGGCGTCGGTTCGGCCACCGGCGCGACCATACAGCTGATGGCCCACGCGGCGGCCAAGAGCCTCGCGTTCCTGGTGACGGGCTGCTGGCTGGCCGCCCTGGGGGCCAGAACACTCCCCGCCCTGCGCGGTGCGGCGCGCCGGAACCGTACGGCCGGAGTCACCTTCACCGTCGCGGCCCTCACGCTCGCCGGAGTCCCGCCGCTGTCGTTGTGGGCGGCGAAGGATGTCGTCCTCGCCGCGGTGCTGCACGAGAACGCCACGCTGTATGTGGCCGCACTGGCGGGGGCCGTCGTGTCGGCGGTGTACGCGGTGAAGGCGCTCTGGTTCGTCTGGCAGCCCACCGACACGGCCGAGGTGACCCTTCCACGGGTGTCCCGGCCGCCGCTGGTGGCCCTCGCCGTCGCGTGCGCCGGACTGACCGTGCTCGGCTTCCCGCCGGGGCGCGAGGCCCTCGGCCGCGTACTGGGAGTCCCCGCCGAACCGGCCCCGGTGGCCGGGGGGTTCGTACTCTCCGGCGCGCTCGCCCTGGTCACCTCCGTCGTCGTGTGGGTGGGCGGCCCGCGTTCCCCCGGACGCCGGTGGGCGGCCGACTGGCTGGGTCTGGAGGCCGCCGCCCGCCTCCTCCTCGTACGGCCGGTGATACGGCTCGCCCGCGCCCTGGCCGCGTTCGACGACCGCGTACTGGACCGCGCCGTCGAGGGCGGCGCACGTGGCGTCCTGCGGCTCGCGCGCTGGACCGACCGCCGGGCCGAAGGGCGTGTGGACGGCGCCGTCGAGGGCGTCGCCGCCGGCGCGCGCGCACTCGGCCGCTGGGCCCGCATGCCGCAGACCGGTCAGCTGCATCAGTACCTCGCCCAGGCTGTGGTCGCCTTCACCGTCCTCGCCGTCGTACTCGTCCTCATGAGGTGACCGCCGTGCTCACGGCCATCGTCCTGCTCCCGACCGCCGTCGCGGCTCTGCTGCTCTGCGCCCCGCGCAGCGCCCCGCGCGGCCTGTTCCCCGCCGCGTGGGTGGCGACCGCCACGGCGGAACTGGCCCTGACCATCGCCGTGTGGTGGGGGTACGGGGCCGGCGACGGGATGCGGTACGAGACCCGGGCCCGCTGGATCCCCAGCGCCGGGGTCGGCTACCACGTGGGCGTCGACGGGCTGTCCCTGCCGCTGGTCGCGATGGCCTGTGTGCTGTTCCTGGCCTGCGCGCTGTACGCGTGGCGCGAGCGACGACGCGTCCGCGAGTTCGCCGCGCTCTTCCTGTTCCTCCAGACGACCTGTCTGGGGCTGTTCGTCGCCCTCGACCTGATCCTCTTCTTCGTCTTCTTCGATCTGTCGATCGTGGCGATGTACTTCGTCATCGCGGGGTGGGGACACCGTGCCGCGGTCCGTGCCGCGCTGAAGTTCTTCCTCTACACCTTCATCGGCTCGCTGGCCCTGCTCCTGGGATTCATCGGCCTGTATCTGGCCGCCTCCCCGCACACCTTCGACATCGTCGATCTGACCCGCGAGAACCCGCTCGCCGGACGGTCCCTGTACGGAGCTCTCGTCCTGCTCGCGATCGGCGTCGGCCTGGCGGTCAAGACACCGACCGTCCCCTTCCACACCTGGCTGCCTCCGGCGCACACCGAGGCACCGGCGGCGGGGTCGGCGATCCTCGCCGGGGTCCTGCTGAAGATGGGCACGTACGGATTCCTGCGTATCGCCCTGCCGATCCTCCCCGGCGCCTGGCGGGAGTACGCCACGGTCTTCGTCGTGGTCGGTGTGGTCTCCGTGCTGTACGGGGCGCTGGTCGCGCTCGCCCAGAGCGACTTCAAGCGGATGATCGCGTACACCTCGGTCAATCACATGGGCTACATCATCCTGGCGATCGGCGCGGCGGCGTCCGTCGCCACGGGAGCGGAGGCGCGCCAACTCGCCGTCACCGGCGCCGTGTTCCAGATGGTCAGCCACGGCCTGCTGACGGGAGCGCTGTTCCTGCTCGCCGGGGTGCTGTACGAACGCGGGCGCACGTACGACATGGCGGCGTACTCGGGCGTCGCCGGACGGGCGCCGGTCTTCGCGGCGCTGACCGGCGTCGCCGCGTTCGCCTCGCTGGGGCTGCCCGGGTTCTCCGGCTTCATCGCCGAATTCCAGATCCTCACCGGGAGTCTCGGCCCGCGGCCGGTGGCGACCGGGCTCGCCGTGCTCGGGATCCTGATCACCGCGGGCCTGTTCCTGCGCGCCCTGCAACAGGTCTTCCTCGGCACGCTCCGGCTGCCGGCCGTCGCACCGGGCGCGGCGGAACCGTTCCCCGACCTCCGGCCCCACGAGAGCGCCGCCGTCGTTCCTCTGCTCGGCCTGGGCGTGATCCTCGGGCTCGCACCGCGCTTCGTGCTGGACGTCATCGAGCCGGCCTCCCGAGAAGTGCTGGAGCTGCTCGCGCGATGACGGCGATGAACGCGAACCCGCTCCCTCTGCTTCCCGAGGTACTGCTCGCCGCGTCCGCCGTCCTCGGACTGCTGCTGGGCGCCTGGCTGCCGAGGCGCCGGCAGTGGCTGACCGGAGCACTGGCGCTCGCGGCGTGCGGCGCGGGCATCGTGGCGTCCGCCGTGGCCGCCGCCGGGCCGACGACCACCGCGTTCGGCGCCTCCTTCGCGGTCGACCCGGTCACGAACACCAGCCGGATCGTCATCCTCGGCGGCACTCTGCTGGTCCTGGCCCTCGCCGTCGGCCCGCTCCACGCGAACCGCCGGGAGAGCGAGTTCTACGTGCTGCTGCAACTCTCGGCGCTGGGGGCGCTGATGCTCGCCGGAACCCAGGACCTGCTGCTGCTCGCGGCGGGCTATCTGTTGGCCGGCGTCCCCGCGTACGCCCTGGCCGGGTTCCGCAAGGACGGGCCGGGGACCGAGGCGGCACTGAAGTACTACGTCGTCGGAGCCCTCCTCGGTGTGTTGATGCTCGGCGGGATCACGCTGCTGCTCGCCGCCGGAGGCGGCACGTCGTATCCCGTCCTGCGGACCGGACTGCCCGAGACGTCCGTGGGGCTGGTGGCCGCCGGTGTGGTGGCGCTGCTGGCCGGGGTGCTGTTCAAAGCGGGCGGTGTACCGGCGCACTTCTGGGTTCCGGACGCCGTACAGGGCAGCTCGGCGCCCGTGGCGGCGTTCCTCACGACCGTGCCCAAGATCGGTGCGCTGGCCGCGTTCTACCGCCTCGCGGCCGTACCCCTCGCGGACACCTCCGTTCCGTGGTCCGAACTGGTGGCGGTCGTGTCCGTCGCGTCGATGACCGTGGGAAATCTGGCCGCCTTCTTCCAGCGGGACGTCAAGCGACTGCTCGCGTACTCGACCATCAGCCAGGTCGGCTACCTCCTGCTCCCCGTCGCCGTCGCGGGACGTACGGACATCGACCAGCGAGCCCTGCTGTACTACCTGGCGGCGTACGCGCTGACGAACCTCGGGGCGTTCGCCGTCGTCTGCGCGCGGCCGGAGGCGAGCGCCATCGAGGACTACCGGGGCCTGATACGGGAACGGCCCGCGCTGACCGGCGCGTTGATCGTCTGTCTGCTCGGCCTGGTGGGAACGCCGCCCACCGCCGTCTTCCTCGGCAAACTGGAGGCGTTCAGCGCGGCGTTCGACGGCGGCTACGCCTGGCTGGCGGTCGTCGCCGCGGTCAACACCGTGGCCTCGCTCTTCTACTATCTGCGCTGGATCGCCGCGGCCGTCTCGGGCCCCGCCGCGACGACGCCTCGCGCGTGGTCGCGGACGGCCGGCGGCCTCGCCTGCGCGATCGCCGCCGCCTCGGTGGTACTCGGTCTGCTCGGCGGGCCCGTTCTCGGGATCCTGGACGGCCGTCCGGCGCCCTGAACGGGCCGCGCGTGCCGGTGGCCCGGATCACCGGGCCATCGGCGGGTCAGGTCCAGTGGACGTACTGGGGTGATCCCGACAACGCGGCGAGCGTGCGCGCCGGCCGCCGCCGGGCAGGCGGGACTTTGAAGACACGCCCCAGGGAGGCCACATCCGCCAACGACGTTCGCAGATCCGCCAGTTGAGCGGCGTGGTCCAGGTGCGGGGCCCTGGGGGTGCCGCAGCAGCAGCCGCGGCAGACGGTCACTGTGGGACGGGCAGCCCCCGGCGGGGTGGCGGCCTCCCGACCGCGGCGGCTCATCGGTCCTCCCCGGCTGGTGCGGCGGCGCGGCGCCAGGCCGCGTCGCGGAGCAGGCGCAGGCCGTTGAGGCCCACGATGACGGTCGAGCCCTCGTGTCCGAGGACGCCGAGCGGCAGGGGCAGATGGCCGACGAGGTCCCAGATCACCAGGCCGGAGATGAACACCCCGGCGATGATCAGATTCTGCACCACCAGACGACGGGCCGCGCGGGAGAGCGCGACGACGGTCGGCACGGTGGCGAGTTCATCGCGGACGATGACCGCGTCGGCTGTCTCCAGAGCGAGGTCGGAGCCGGCCCGGCCCATGGCGAGCCCGGTGTGGGCGGCCGCCAGCGCGGGGGCGTCGTTGACACCGTCGCCGACCACCAGCACCCTGCGGCCGGCCGCCTCCCACTCCCGTACGGCGGTGACCTTGTCCTGCGGGAGCAGTCCGGCGCGGACATCGGTGATACCGGCCTCCGCGGCGAGGCGGGCGGCGGCTCGCGGATTGTCACCGGTCAGCAGGGTGGGGGCGGTGCCGGTCAGGGTGGTGAGGGCGGCGACGGTGGCGGCGGCGCCGGGGCGCAGCCGGTCCGCGATGCCCAGCACCCCGACGGGGACACCGTCGTACTGGACGAGGACCGCGGTGCGGCCACCGTCCTCCAACTCGCCCACGACCATGACCACGGCCGGGTCGGCGGTGTCCGCGAGGAGACGCGCGGGCGCGCCGACGGCGACCGTACGGCCGTCGACGACGGCGGTGACCCCGACGCCGGGGGAGGAGGAGAAGTCCCGTACGTCCGGGAGGGCAAGGCCCCGTTCACGGGCGGCGGCGACGATCGCGCGGGCGAGCGGGTGCTCGCTGGGATGCTCGGCCGCCGCCGCCAGGCTCAGCAGTCCGTCCTCGGTCGGCCCGGTCGGCCCGGTCGGCCCGGTCGGCCCGTTCGGCCATGCCGGAGCGGTCGGAGCGGTCGGAGCGGTCGGTCCGGCACCGGTCAGCGGACGGATGTCGGTGACACGCGGGGTGCCTTCGGTGAGCGTGCCCGTCTTGTCCAGGGCGACGGCGTCGATCTGGCCGAGCCGTTCCATGACCACGGCGGACTTGACCAGTACGCCATGGCGTCCCGCGTTGGCGATGGCGGACAGCAGCGGCGGCATCGTGGCCAGCACCACGGCGCACGGAGACGCCACGATCATGAAGGTCATCGCCCGCAGGAGCGAATCGGTCAGGTTCGCGCCGAAGGCCAGGGGAACGCCGAAGACCGCGAGGGTGGCGAGGACGATACCGACCGAGTACCGCTGCTCGACCTTCTCGATGAACAGCTGGGTCGGCGCCTTGGTCTCGGAGGCTTCCTCGACCATCGTCACGATTCGGGCGATCACCGAGTCGGACGCGTCGCGCTCGACCTTCACCCGCAGCGAGCCGGTGCCGTTGAGGGTCCCGGCGAACACCTCGTCCCCGGACTCCTTGAGTACGGGCAGGGGCTCCCCGGTGATGGTCGCCTGGTCGACCTCGCCGGCGCCGTCCAGTACGCGGCCGTCGGCGCCGACCCGCTCGCCGGGTCGGATCAGGATGGTGTCGCCGACCATGAGGTCCTCAGTGGCGACGGTCTCCTCCCCGCCGTCGTCCAGCAGTCGGGTCGCGGTCGTGGGCGCGAGGTCGAGCAGGCCGCGCACGGAATCCGCGGTACGGGCGGTGGCCAGGGCCTCCAGCGCGCCGGACGTGGCGAAGATGACGATCAGCAGCGCGCCGTCCATCACCTGCCCGATCGAGGCCGCGCCGATCGCCGCGACGATCATCAGCAGATCGACATCGAGGGTCTTCTCCCGCAGCGCTCGGAGCCCCGCCCAGGCGGGCTCCCAGCCGCCGGTCACATAGGCGAGCGCGTAGAGCGGTCCCCAGGTCCATGGCGGGGCGCCGGTCAGTTGCAGGGGCAGGGCGATCAGGAAGAGGGCCAGCGCCGCGGCCGCCCAGCGGGCCTCGGGCAGTGCGAACACGCGTGTACGACGCCGGGGGGCGACGGTTCCTCGCGGGGCTGTCACCCGGGCCGGGCGATCGTTGAGGGCGAAAGACATGCGAGTGGGTTCCTTCACGGCGGACGGCACCGAGCGACCCGTCCACCATACAGGAATGAATGAACACCTCTTCATTTATTGTTGCGGATCGGAACCGCGAAGTCCCGCCCACCAGCGGCGGGCGGGACTTCCCTGTACGGCCTAGGCCGTGTCTGACACATCCCGCCTGGCCTCCGGGCGGACGGCGCTATTTATCAGACACGCCCTAGAAACCGGTGCCGAGGCCCTCGACCACGTAGGCACACTCCGTGTACGTGTAGCCCGGCTCGATCTTGGTCGTGTCCGTACCGGTCGAGGCGGATCCGCCCGTGGACTTGTGCAGGAAGTAGGTGGTGCCCGCGGGCAGGCTGATCGTCTTGCTGGGGTAGTTCTCGCCGCCCTGACAGGCGCTGACCGACGCGGCCACGGAGCTCTGGTACCTCTTGCACCCGCCGCAGGCCTTGAGCTTGACGCTGCCGGTGACCGGACCCGTGTAGAGGATCTCGACCGCTTCGGGGCTGTCGTTGCTGATGGTGACGGTGATGCCGCCGCCGGAGGCCAGCGTGGGCAGACGCTTACCCGCGGCGGGCTCGTCCTGGGCTATCTCCGCGGCTATGGCGATCTTCTGCGCGCGCGTCCGGTTCTTGTCGTTCTTGTACGTGCCGACGAACTCGTCCATCGTGTCCTGCGCCTCGTCGAACTTGCCGTCCCTGTACTGGTCCACGCCGCACGCGTACGTACCGGCCTGGACATGCCCCCTCGCCCTCGCCGCGTCCTTGTCCAGGGCGGCGGACAGGCCCGCCGCGTCGCCCGGCAGGGCCTTGGCCTGGTCGGCGAGGATGCGCATCGTCTCGTTGGCCGCGCACGGTTCGCCGCCCTTCAGGTCCTTCGCGGTCTTGTCGATCGCGGAGCCGACGGCCGGTTCGACCCGCGCGGCCTGCGCGGAACGGGGGAAGGTGGTCAGCAGCTCGTCGAGGTGACCACCGGTCTCCGCGCCTCCCGTGGCGCTGCCGAGACCGGGCAGCCCGCACTCGTAGAGCGAGGTGGCGAGCCGGTCGTCGGGCCAGCTGACCAACGAGCCGAGAACCTTCTCGCCGATGGTGTCCGGCACCGACCGCAGATGGTTCAGCGGTGCGATCGCCTCGCAGTACTTCCGCTCGTCGTACGGAGCGCCGACCGTTCTGTAGTACGTGTTCAGCCGGTCGGGAACGCGCTTGGCGGCCCGGGAATCCGCGTGGTCCTCACGGAGGTCGCGGTAGACGGCCAGCGCCGTGGTGTAGTCCGTCTCGGCCGTCTCGAACGGCTTGCTCCTGGCGGTCCGCACGAGCTGATCGGCCTGGCCGAGGCGGTCGAGGAGCATCTGCTGTGTGGCCTCCTCGCGCGCCCCCTCGTAGAGGACGACTCCTCCGACCGGTGCGGCGAGGAGTACGAGACCGAGCAGCACGGCGACGGGCGACCGCGGCGGCCAGACCAGCGGGGTGCGCAGCCCGCGGGCCGCGCCGTGAGCGGCCGCGAGGGCCAGGAGGACGACGTAGGCGGTGAGTACACCACCGGAGACACCGTCCGGCTCCGCGGGCAGGGCGATCACCAGCAGGACACCGGTCACGATCACGCACACCGCCGTCGCGAGCCGGCGGCGCATCAGGGCGTAACCGAGCCCAAGGCCGGTGAGGTTGAGCAGGGCCACCGCGACGGCCCGCGCCGGGTCCGCGGGCCCGGGAGGCGGAGGCGGTGCGGCCGGCGGCTGGGCGGGCGGCGGGGGCACCACGAACCCTCCGGCTCCGCCGAACCCCCCGGTCCCGCTGCCGGGCTCCCCGAACCCCCCGGTCCCATTTCCGGGCCCGCCGAACCCTCCGGCCCCGGTGTTCCGTCTGTCCCCGTCCGGCTCATCCCAAGACATCGTGCCCCCCAATCCGTCGGACGCGACAAAGCGCCCGTTACCGAATTCTAGGGCCAACCGCCTTGCCACACACGTCGGTTGGGGCGCCGTCGACCGATCGCCGGGACCAGGGAGCGGGTCCGCGGAAGACGCCGACCCCGCCCGGCGGTTCAGCTACGGCCTTCGGCTCATCCTCAGCGGTATCCACCACGGACTCGCCCGGCCCCGCACCGGCCGGCTGTCGACGACCTCGTCATGACGAGGTCGTCCCGCTCCACCGTACGCACCTACTGTGTACGGAGTTCCTGCGTACAGCATTTCACCCCGCCGCCGGCTTTCCGGAATTCCGAGAGATCCACCGGGACCGGACGGTATCCGCGGTCCGCCACTGCCGCGATGAGACCGGCGGCGTCCCGGGCGATGACCACATGGTGTCCGTCCGACACGGAATTGAGCCCGAAGCACTTGGCGTCCTGCGCTGTCGCGATCAGCGCGTCGGGAAAGAGGGTTTTCAGCACGCGCTGACTTCCCGGCGAGAACGCGCCCGGATAGTAGGCGACATTGTCGTCGTCGAGCGCGAACAACGCCGTATCCAGATGGTAGAAGAGCGGGTCGACAAGGCGCAGGCTGACCGTGGGTACACCGAAGAACTCCTGGGCCTGCTGGTGCGCCTGCGGCAGCGTACGGAATCCCGTCCCGGCGAGGAGAAGCCCTCCCACCGGTGTGAAGTCGCCCTCTCCCTCGCAGATATGGACAGGGGTGCCCACCTCGAAGCCGGCGCTCTCGAACCACGCCCGGTAGTGACCGGATTCCGGCCGCCGCTCCGGTGCGAGAAAGTGCGCCCCGAACGCCCTGCCGCCGAGCACCAGAGCGGAGTTGGCGGCGAACACCATGTCCGGCAGACCGGCGACGGGTGTCATCGTCTCCACGTCATGCCCCAGATCCCGGTATACCGAGACGAGGGATTCCCATTGCCGCAGAGCCAGCGCGGAATCCACCGGCTCCGCCGATGTCATCCAGGGGTTGATGGCATAGCGGACCTCGAAATAATCTGGCGGGCACACCAGATAACGGCGCTTCCTCGCTGTCCGTCGCTCCCTCATGAACGGCCCTTTCGTGGAACCGGCGAGATGAGCACCAGAATATGGAGGCCCGGGACACGCGAACAAGAGAGGAATGTTGCGCGGGACCGCAACTCTGTTGCGTGTGAAGGCGTGAGAGCGGCTACTCGTTAATCCGTGAGAAGCGTCCCGAGCCCGCCTCGGGGCTGCTCGGGAGCAGATGGGACAGCACCACGAAGCTGTGCGTCTCCTTCACGAACGATTCCGCGCGGATCCGTTCGAGGACGTCCTCGAAGTGCTCGACGTCGAGCGCCCTGATGTGGAGGATCGCGTCGGCGCGACCGGTCACGGTGACGGCCGACTGGATCTCGGGGTGGTTCCGTACGACCTCCGCAAGCCGCTTCGGGGGCGCGGCCCCCTCGCAGAACACCTCGACATACGCCTCGGTGTGCCAGCCCAGCGCCGACGGTGTGACCACCGTGGTGAAGCCGGTGATCACCTCGTCCTGCCGCAGCCGGTCCACCCGGCGCTTCACCGCGGGCGCCGACAGCCCGATGGACAGACCGATCTCCTTGAAACTCGCCCTGGCGTCGGCGATCAGCGCTGTGAGGATCTTGCGATCGAGGTCATCCAGAACAGTTCCGTGACGGCGCATCAGGAATCCCCTCCACTCGGGCACACGCGCTGTCGCGCGGCCGTTGCGACGATCTTCGTGCATCACTACGACGGCGTCAGCGGTGAACTCGCCCGGGGCGGACCTCACCGTACGATCCGGGTCGCTTCGCGCCGTGTGGGCCCATTCGTGCGGCGGAGGGCGGCGGCCGTTCAGCTCCCTGCCATCGGACGGACACGGCGGATCAGCACAGTGCAGCGGACACGGACATCCAGAACATGGAGTGCGCATGAGTACGGCGGACAGCAACAAGAATCTGGACAGACGGGCGCTGCTTCAGGCCGCGCTCGTCGTACCGGCCGCGGGCGCCGCGGCGACGGCGCTCGGTACCGTACCGGCGCGGGCGGCGACAGCGACGGCGGCGGCCACGGCCGGGGGCGGTGGAGACCGGTTCGACGCCGACAGCCCCCGGTTCGCGCTGGCGGTCCTTCCGGACACCCAGTATCTCTTCGATGCCGACAGCTCCGACCCGGCGCCACTGCGCGAGACGTTCCGCTACCTCGTCTCGGAGCGTGACGAAGCGAATATCGCGTTTATGACGCACCTCGGTGATGTCACGGAGCACGGCACCGAGGAAGAGATCGAACTCGCCGCCGACACCTTCCGTACCCTGCACGGCAAGGTGCCCTACAGCGTCCTCGCGGGCAATCACGACATCAACGGGTCGATGGACGACCAGCGTGGCGACAGCGCGTACCTCAAGGCCTTCGGGCCGAAGCGCTACTCGTCCATGCCGACCTTCGGGGGTGCCTCGCCCGATGGCTACAACACCTACCACGTGATGCGCGCGGCGGGCCGCGAGTGGCTGGTCCTCGCCCTGGACTGGCGGGTGTCGGACGCGGGACTGCGCTGGGCGCAGGGCGTGCTCGACAAGCACCCGTCACTGCCCGCCGTGCTGACCACCCACGACCTCGCGTGGTCGGACGACGACGGTCAGGCCCAGCTGTCGGACAACGGCAAGCGGCTGTGGGACGGCATCGTCCGCGGCAACGACCAGATCTTCCTGGCCCTGGGCGGTCACTACTGGCCTCCGGGCCGCACCGTACTGACCAACGACGCCGGTCATGACGTACACGTCCAGATCACCAACTACCAGGACCGCTACTACGGCGGCGCCGGGATGATCCGGCTGTACGGCTTCGATCTGGCCCGCGGAGTCATCGACGTCGAGACGTTCTCACCGTGGTTCCTCGCCCGTGATCCGGAGAAGCGGACACCCCTGGAGGCCGAGACCATCGAACTGACCGGCCCGGTCGACCGGTTCAGCCTGGACATCGACTTCACCGAACGGTTCGCGGGCTTCGCCCCCGCCACACCGCCCGCCCCGCGGCCCGCCTCCGCGGTGATGCCGCGCGGCACCGTCGCGTACTGGCGGTTCGACTCCTCCGGCCTACCGGACGGCGGCCAGGCGGGCAAGCCCGTGACGGACGGCAGGGTCGCCCGTGACCTGACCGGCAACGGCAACGATCTGACGGTACGTCGGCTCCACACGAGCGGCGCCGACGCGCTGACCTGGTCGGCCGAGCACCATCTCGGCCAGCCCGCCCACGCGAGCCTGCGCTTCGACGGAGGCAAGGCCCCGGACCGCGGCGCGGTCCTCACCACCGCGGCGGGCGCCCCTCTCAACAGCGCCATCTTCACCTCGGGTTACACCATCGAGACCTTCATCAAGCTGCCCGAGCCGTTCGCCGGCGATCACGCCTGGATGGGGATCCTGAGCTGGGAAGGGCGCAACGGCGACGCGGGCAAGACGACCGGCTGGTCGCCCGACGAGCCGACGTGCAGCCTCAATCTCTCCCCGGAGCGATTCCTCCAGTTCGTCGTCTACCCGCAGCGCCAGGACGCCGACCCCACCTCCTGGAGCCACGCCGTCCCGGTGGGCCGCTGGATGCATATCGCCCTCGTCAACGACGCCCGCCGTACGGTGATGTACGTCGATGGCTCGAAGATCGCGCGCAACCCGACCCAGAAGTCGACCGGGATCGCCACGCTGGGCAAGCCCTTCGTCCTGGGCGCCACCCAGTTCGACGAGCAGTTCGGCCAGGGTTTCTACGGCTGGATCGGTGACACCCGCATCGTGAGCCGGGCGCTCGCGCCCAAGGACTTCCTGACCCCGTTCGCGTAACGCGGCGGGCCGGGTGGCGGCGGCGGGCTCACGTCCGTCGCCACCCGGCGGGCACGCTCGCTTCTCGCGGGACGGTCAGCGCCGGCAGTACGGCACCGGCGACTGGTTCTCGACGTAACGGGCCGCGACATAGCCGGGCCGTGCGTCCCCGAGCAGGTACCAGAGGTTGTTGCCGTCCACGTTCTCGCCCCTGACCTTGCAGAAGAGCGGGATGACCGTACCGGGCCGCAGGCCGCCCAGATAGGCGGAGCGGGAGGTCGGCTCCTCGCGGATGCTCAGGGTGATCCGCGAGACGACCTTGCCCCGAGGCTCTCCCACGGGCACCTTCGCCGACCGCGTGGCCGGGGGGCCGGCCGAGCCGTCCGCCGCGGAAGAGACGGCGGGAGATCCGGCGGCGCCGGCGGGTGTGGCGGCCAGTGGCCCGGAGCCGGCGATCACGAGTACGGCGAGAGCCGAGGCGACGCGGCGCCCCGTGCGCATTCTGTACACGGTGTTCTCTTTCCCTTATGGGATGTGGCCTCTTCCTTATGGCACGCGGGACGGGACGACCGCCAGACCGGAGGGGATTCCTCACCCGAACGGGGCGACGTACCCGCTGTGTTCGGTGGCGCGGTCGACAACGGCCGCCGTCCGCAACCCTGGTGGAACACCGGACCGGTCAGCTGTTGACCAGATCGATGTACCGGTCCCAGTCCCAGAGCCGGCCCGGATCGGTGTGCGTGGCGCCGGGGACCTCGCTGTGGGCGATGATGTGTTCGCGTGTCCTGGGGATGCCGTATGTGGCACAGATGGCGGCGGTCAGCGCCGCGGACGACGCGTACATCGCGTCCGTGAAGTACTCCGGCCTGTCCACCCAGCCCTCGTGCTCGATGCCGATGGTGCGGGTGTTGTAGTTCCAGTTGCCCGCGTGCCAGGCCACATCCTTCTCGCGCACGAACTGCCCGATATAGCCGTCGGCCGAGGCGACCATGTAGTGCGCGGAGACCTTCTTGGCCGGGTCCTGGAAGATCTTCATCGCGTCGGGGAAGGTCTCTTGCGTCACATGGATGACGACGAAGTCGACCTGATATGTCGTCGGACGGCTGGACACCGTGTAGTTGGAGCTGCTGGCCGGGATCCAGTGGGTGGGCGGATAGGCGGCGGAGGCCCGCGGTCCGGTGACGGCGGCGCTCCGTTCGTCGGGGGCACGCCCTTCGCCGGCGGCCTGGGCGGTGGACGCGGAGACCGTGGCGAGTCCCAGCGCGGCGGCGCCGAGACCGGCACCGGAGCGGAGTAAGGCGCGGCGGGACGGCGTGGGGGCGTGGGCTTCCATGGTGCCTCCGAGATCCATTGCCAGGAAGGGGTGACGCGCGTAGTGCGGTTCCATGCTGAAGCTTCCGCATGTCCATGCCAATAACCGCCGGGCAAAGAAAGAAAACGGCTCTCGGTCTGGACCTCTGGCATACGCGACGCGCTCCGGGGGGCGGTTCGGCGCACCGTCCCCGGCCCTCATGCTGTCGGCCGCCCGGAGCCGCGTACAGGGCGCCATGTGTCTGGTGTGACGCGGGTGTAATACTCTCCCCATGGTTTCGCGAGTTACGCGTGTGGGCGATGGGGTGGCCGGTGCGACGGTCTCGATCAGACGGGCGATCGCGCGGGACGCCCGGCGGCTCACCCGGCTCGTCCGGGTCTCCCGCGCCTACGAAGGGCCGTACGCCCCGATGATCGCGGGGTACCGGGTCGGCCCCGACTACGTCGAGACCCATCGGGTTTTTCTGGCCGTGGCGACCGGACGGCCGGAGGGCAACGCGGACGCTGTACGTACCGACGAGCGGCTGCTCGGCTTCTACGCGCTCGTTCTCGATCCGCCGGAGCTCGATCTGATGTTCGTCGCGGACGCGGCTCAGGGGCTCGGTGTCGGCCGCCGGCTCGTCGAGCACATGACGGACGAGGCGCGTGGCGCCGGACTCGATGCCGTCCGGGTCGTCTCCCATCCGCCCGCCGAGGGTTTCTACCGCAGCGTGGGCGCCCGTCGCACCGGCACCGTGGCCGCGAACCCACCGGCCGTGATGTGGGACCGGCCGGAACTGGTGATCCCGGTTCCGGCCGTCGTGAATCGTGCGGGGAGTGGCGGAGCGCTGCTCTCGTAGCGGAGAAGTGCTTCCGCGGCAGGGCGCCGCTTCTGCGGCGGTGCGCCGCTCTCGTGACGGTGCGCCGCTCTCGTCGGCGAGCGCTGCCCGCGACCGACCGGGGGCCGCGCATTCGGCACGGCCCCGGTCGCCAAGGCCCCCCGGGCCCCGGTGCTACTGGTCGAGCAGCTTGTTCATCCTGGTGATCTCGGCGCTCTGGGACGTGATGATGGCGCCGGCCATGTCCTTGGCACTCCGGTCGGCCCCGTCCGACTTCTCGGTCCTGGCCATCTCGACCGCGCCTTCGTGATGCTTGACCATCAGCTTCAGGAACGCGGTGTCGAACGCCGGGCCCGACGCCTTCTCCAACGTGGACATGTCGCCCTCGGCCATCATCCCGGGCATCGAGTGCCCCGAGTGATCCATGCTTCCCTGCGTGGGCACCTGCGCGTCCCAGGACGTGAGCCAGCCGGACAGGGTCTTGATCTCCGGTGCCTGGGCCTTCTTGATCTCGGCGGCGAGCTTCTTCACCTCCGCCGACGAGGCCCGGGTGGCGGCGAGGTCGGCCATCTCCACCGCCTGCTGGTGATGCGGGATCATGCTCTGCGCGAAGGACACGTCCGCGGCGTTGTGCGCCGAGCCCGCTGCCGGGGCTGGGGCCGAAGCCGAGGAGGACGCGGACGTCGAGGCGGTGGAGGACGGGCTTCCGTTGTCCCCGCCGCAGGCGGCGAGGGTGAGCGCGGCGGCGGTCACGGCCGCGGCGATGGCGGCCGTACGGGCCGCGTGACGGTACGAGGTCATGGTGGAACGACTCCTGTGCGTGAGGGGGAGATGAGGGCATACCGAACGCGGCCACCGGCCCGGCGAACCGATCGACTCGGCAGCGGGGACGGCCGCGGGAGCGGCGCCTATATACGCAGGAGTTGGAGTTCGCTCAATGAGGGAGGATCCCGGTCGCCCGTCGCCGTCCCGGGAGCCTGTCGTAGCGCGGCGGGCACGTCGAGCGGGCCGGAGGGCAGAGCGGAGGCGAGCGAGGTCGGCAGCGCGGGGCCGGCACCGACACCGGCGGCGGCGCAGGTGGCATCCGCGTGGTCCAGATGCCCGCCGCCTCCGTGATTCTGATGTACGCAGTCCCCGTCCACCGCGCCGGCGGGCATGGCATGAGCGGGGGGCGCGGGTACGGAGGACGACTGCGGGCCCATGGCGGACGCCGAAGCCGGCGAGGCCGGAGCGGACGCGGCATGAGCCTTCGCCATGGGAACGGGCGACAGCCCGTGCATCGCCAGCAGACCTGTCATCACCGCGGTCACCAGCAGCAGAAGAAGGACCCGTGGCCCAGTGGGCCGGGTCCTGCCGCGTGATGACCATCGCTTCATACGATCATCGTAAACAACGTAGGGCGCCAAGCTGACGCGGCCCGGCCGTCGGGGAGGGATCTCTTCTCCCGGACCGGACCGCTCGCCACCGGACCCGCCCGCGTCCACGATGGCCATGGCCCACCGGCCCGGCCTCGCCCGGCCCGGTCCCGGCCCGGCCCCGGCTCTCTCATCGGGGTCGGGCGTTCCTCTTCTCCCTGGACAGCAGCCACAGCAGATAGAGACCGCCGAGGGCCCCGGTGACGAGCCCCACCGGGATCTGGAAGGGGGACAGCAGCCTTTGGGCCAGCAGATCGGCGGTGGCGAGGATCAGCGCGCCCGTGAGCATGGCCGAGCCGATCGGGGCCCCCGGGGCCCGGGTGATTCTGCGGGCCAGTTGAGGGGCCGCCAGCGCCAGGAAGCCGATCGGGCCCGCGACGGTGATGGCCGCGCCCGCCAGGGCGACCCCCAGCAGCAGGCCGAGTGCCCGGACGCGGGCGACGTTCACCCCGAGGGCGCCTGCCGTGTCGTCCCCCATCTCCATGAGCCGCAGCGGCCGTCCCACGGCCAGGGTCGCCGCGGCGAGTACGGGCAGCGCGAGCGCCAGCGGGGCGACCTGCGGCCAGGAGACGGCGTTGAGGCTGCCGAACGTCCAGGCCTTGGCGTTCTCCGCGGACTCCAGATCGGCGCGGGTGATGAGGAAGTCGTTGACCGACGCCAGCATCGCGCCGACGGCGATACCGGCGAGCACCAGCCGGTTGCCCGAGACACCGCGCGACGCGGTGAACGCGTACACGGCCACCGCCGTCACCAGCCCGCCGAGCACCGAACCCGCGCCGACGCCGAGTCCGGCCGTGCCTCCGCCGGCCAGGATGACGACGAGCGCGCCGCTGGTGGAGCCGGTGGTGAACCCGATGACGTCCGGGCTGCCGAGGGGGTTGCGCGACAGGCTCTGGAACAGCGCCCCGGAAAGCCCGAGGGCCGCACCCACGAGCAGTGCGGCGCAGACGCGCGGCAGCCGCTGCCCGACGATGATGAACCGGTCCGTCCCCGATCCGCCGCCGGCGAGTATGTCGAGGATCCGGCCCGTGTCGATCCGGTACGTACCCGTGAACACGCCGAGCGCCCATACCACCGCGCATCCCAGCAGCAGAACGGCCGTCACGGTGGCGCTCCGGCGTGAGTAGCGCAGGGTGAGTTCTCCGGGAAGCCGCAGTACGCGTGTCGGCGCGGCAGGATGGTACGGAGTGTTCACGCCGCGACCTCCTTGCGCCTGACGACGAGCCAGAGCAGCGCGGGGGCCCCGATGAACGCGGTGACGATGCCGGCCTCGATCTCGCCCGGCGGGGCGATCACCCGTCCGGCGATATCACTGACGAGCAGCAGGATGGCGCCGCCGGGCAGCGCGAGGACGAGCAGCGGACGCAGGTCCGGGCCGAGGACCAGCCGCAGCACATGCGGAACGACCAGACCCACGAACCCGATCGGCCCCGCGGCGGCGGTCGCCGCGCCGCAGAGCAGCATGATCGAGAGGAAACCGGCGGCGCGCACCCAGGGGACTCTGAGGCCGAGAGCCGCCCCGGTCTCGTCACCCAGCGCGAGCGCGTTCAGGGACGGACCGAGCGCGAGCGCGATCAGTGTGCCGGTCACGACGAAGGGGACCGCCGCGGTGAGCGCTTCCGTACCCCGGTTCTCCAGCGACCCCACCACCCAGAAGCGGTAGGAGTCGAACGCCGTGGTGTTGAACATGGTGAGGATGCCCGTACAGGCGCCGAGACTCGCCGACAGCGCCGCCCCCGCCAGGACGAGCCGGGTGTGGTGGTGGCCGCGGGTGGCGCCCGAGGTGAGTGTGTGGACGACCAGCGCGGCCAGGACCGCTCCGGCGAAGGCGAACCAGATGTATCCGGAGACGCCGGTGACATGGAACGCGGCGATGGCGATCACGACCGCGAAGGAGGCGCCCGCGTTGACGCCGACGATCCCCGGCTCGGCGAGCGGGTTACGGGTGATGGCCTGCATGACGACCCCGGCCAGGGCCAGCGCGGCACCGACGACGACCGCGAGGGCGGTACGGGGCATCCTCAACTGCCGCACGATGATGGCCTCCGGGCTTCCGTCGTCGTGGAGCAGCACACGCCCCACGGTCCCCAGGGGGATGCCCCGCGCGCCGACGCCCAGGCTGATCAGTACGAGCAGGACGACGAGGGCGAGAGCGACGACCAGGGCGGCGAGGTGCTTTCCGCGCCGACGCCCGCCGGTCCGTGACCGCGCGCCCGGCGGGTTGACGGTTCGCTGCCCGCCGGTTCGCCGCCCGTCGTCGACCGGGGCCACCGGCTCCGCCTCCACGGGCATCGCTACCGCGGACTCCTCTTCTCCGGGACCCTCTTCTCCGGGACCCTCTTCTCCGGGACCCCCTTGTCCGGGACCCGCGCCTCCGGATATGTGATCCATCGCATGATCGTCGTACCTACTCATCCACACTTAGGGAAGCCTAAGCTAATGCCTCGTGTACCGCTTCCGTGATCTCCCTCTCATCCGTCTCGTCAGTGGCGTCGCCATAGCCGGCGCGCTGCTGCTCAGCGGCTGTTCCACCAACTCGACGGACTCGTCGGGCGACGGCGCGGCGTCCGCCCCGCGGGCCACACCGGCCGCGTCGACCCACACGGCGCCCCGCTCCGTGCCCAAGGGCATGGGAAGCGGAAAACCGGACGGGCGATTCCCGCGCACCGTCAGCCACTTCGAAGGCAAGACCACCCTTGAGGCCGCACCGAAGAAGGTCGTGGTGATCTCCACCGGGCAGGCCGACGCGCTGCTCACGCTCGGCACGGTGCCGGCGGGTTCGACACGCGGGGACGGGGCGGATCTCGTCCCCCAGTACTTGAAGGACGACTTCCCGAAGGACGCAGCCCAGCTGGCGAAGGTCGTGGACGTGGGCTCGCGGGTCGACCCGAACCTGGAGACCATCGCGAACATCGAGCCGGATCTGATCCTGATGAACATCGCGGGCAAGAACGCGAAGACCCTCTACACCGCGCTGACCGAGCTGGCGCCCACCATCGCCACCCAGGGCACGGGGCTGTACTGGAAGCAGGACTTCCTGCTCGTCGCCGACGGGCTCGGAAAGACCAAGCAGGCGCAGACGTACCTCGACGACTTCCACGCCGACGCCGAAAAGCTCGGCAAGCGCCTCGACAAGCCGGTGACCGTGTCCTTCCTGCGGCTGAACGGCGACCGGCTGCGGGTCTTCGGCGTGCCCTCGTTCACCGGGAGCGTCGCCGAGGACGCCGGGCTCGGCCGTCCCAAGAGCCAGCAGTTCGACAAGACCTCGCAGAACATCAGCAACGAGCAGCTGGACCAGGTCGACGCGGACTGGCTGTTCTACGGGGTCCAGGGCGCCGCGTCCAAGGCGTCGGAGCTGACGAAGGCGCCGCTCTGGCCGACGCTGTCCGCCGTCGCGGGCAAGACGGCGATCCCGGTCGACGACGACGTCTTCTATCTCAACACCGGGCCCGCGGCGGCCCGCGATGTCCTCGCGGTGCTCGACAAGCACCTGGCTCCGGCCGCCTGAGCGCCGTCGTCCAGGCCGATCCGTCCCGTCCGAAGCCCTGCCCGCCGGCTCACGTCGGCGGACAGGGCTCCTCACGTTCGCGGCTCACCGGTCCTGGGCCCGGATGGAGCGGGTCGTCAGCCCACGAAGATCTCGGTCACGGACCAGATGGCGAGGCCGAGCATGCAGAGACCGCCGATGCGCTGGACGGTCTTGAGGGGGACACGGGTGGCGATGAACCGGCCCGCGAGCAGAGCCAGCGCGGATACGGACATGAGCGCGGCGGCCGAACCGATGGCGGTGGACCATGTGCCGTTGCTGGCCGCGAGGTTGGCGGTGGTGATCTGGGTGAGATCGCCCCACTCGCTGATGAAGACGGCCATGAAGGCGGTGGAGTAGACGGGCCAGAAGCCCGTGACCGTCTTCGGTTCGCCGTCCTCGTCCCCGTCGTCGCCTCCGCCGCGCAGCAGCATGAAGGCGCCGAACGCGAAGAGCGAGGCGGAGACGAGCTTGACGATCCAGCCGGGCAGGAGCCCGATCAGACTGCCCGCGCCGACGGCGATGGCGACATGCACGAGGAACGCCGTTGAGGTGCCGAACCATACATAGAGCGGGCGCATGCGCGTGCCCATGGCCAGGGACGCGAACATGGTCTTGTCGGGGAGCTCCGCTAGGAAGATCAGCCCGAAGGCGGTGAAGATCGCCAGGGGGTCGAGATGCATTCCGGGTGGCTTTCTCTGAGGGCCGGGCCCGGATCTTCGCGAAGCCCCGTACGGAGCCAGGAGGACACTCGGCCCGGCACGACGGCGGCGCCCGCACGTCGCGGGCACCGTCAATGCCTGACCGAAGGTCTCGCCCGCCCACCGGATCAGTGGGCCCGGCCACCGGGAACCCGAGGGTTCCAGTGTGTCGACGACCGGTTCGCGGGGCTACTCCCCTTCGCAGCGGTCAGAGTACCTCACCCGACCGGCGGATCCCGGACCGGTATGCCCGTCGGACCCGTTTCGGGGCGGCCCGGCGCTGCCCTTACGTGTGAATGGTCCGGGGCCGTGTACTCCGGACGGCTCTGTCCGGTGGCCCGCTTTCGGCGCCTGTCGTGTAGTGGGAGCTGCGGCCGCGATCGGGCGGGCGCTGAGCTGCCCCTGGGGCGGCCCTGAGCTGAGGAGACTTGAATGAGGATCAACACCAGGACAGCCACTGCGGTGGCCACGGCCGCACTCTGTGCCGGGGTGGTCGCCGGGTGCTCCGACAGCGGGAGCGGCTCGGCGTCCAAGGAGGAGCCGGCGGACTTCGTGGCCGCCTCTCCCACCACGTCTCCGCCTTCGACCATGACGGGCTCCCCGTCGGTGAACCCGTCCCTGGAAGTGGGCAAGGTATCCGTCGCGACCGGGTCCTTCGGAAAGATCCTGGTCAACGGCAAAGGCCACACGCTCTACCTCTTCGAGGCGGACAAGGCGAAGAAGTCCACGTGCAGCGGGGACTGCCTCGTGGACTGGCCGCCCGCGCTCGTCACGGGCACGCCGCAGGCGGGTACCGGTGTCAAGGCGAACCTGCTGACCACCACCACCCGCGACGACGGAACCAAGCAGGCCATGTACAACGGCCACCCGCTCTACACGTTCAGGGAAGACACGAAGCCCGGCGACACCAAGGGCCAGGACCTGACCGAGTTCGGCGCCAAGTGGTTCGTGGTCAGCCCTGACGGCAAGGCCATCACCACCCCGCCGCAGAGCGCGAGCCCCACCTCGACCAGCAGCCCGACCACGACCGCCAGCCCGAGCGCGAGCTGACGCCCGGTCCCGCGCGCCCCGTTCACCGGCCCGAACGCTCGGAGAGGCCATGCCACTCACGCACGGTACGCATCGGGCACACCGTGCCGCCGGGCACCCTCGACCCCGGGAAGCCGGCCGCCGTCAAGGCGTCCGCCCAGGCCGGAACGCATCCGTACAGCCGCACGACCGACCCCTTCACCAAGGGCACCCGCACGGTCCGCTGAACCTTCGCCGTTGTGTCCTCGCGCCGTTGTGTCCCCGCGCCCGCCGGAATCCTCGCCGTGGCGCGAGACATGACGGCGTGTGTGCGTATGGCCCGCCCCCGCCGGCCACGCGGACGTGGTGGGCGGGGGCGTATGTGTGCGGCCGGACACCGGCGGGGTCAGCGGCCGGAGCCGCGCCTGCCGCCCATGCCCGTGTCGGTCTGATCGGTGTCGTACTCGATCTGCTCCTTGCGGACCTCGGCGGAGACCTCCTTCTGCTCGGTCACCTTCTCCGTCTCCATGCGCACGCGCTCGACCGGGACGGACTCCTTGCGGATGACCGGCTGTTCGGCGTGCAGGGTCACTTCGGTCTGGGCCTCCCCGATACGGGAGCCGCGGACGCCGGTCCGGTCCTCGGGCGCGATCGCCTCGTGGACGACCCGGATCTCCTCATGGCTGAGCGGTACGGAGGTGGTCACGTTCTCGGTCACCACGACCTTGCGCAGCCGGGCGTGGCCCACTTCGTGTTCCTCGGTGCTGACGTACAGCCGCTCCTCGGACCGGATCAGTTCCTCGCCGTGCCCTTCCTTGCCCTCGTCGGGCATCGAGCCGCGCACCCCGGCCATGGGCCGTCCAGTGCCGCCGGTGGAGGCGGTGCCGGCTCCCTTCCGCCCCGTGCCGGAGGCGGCGCCCGTGGCAGTGCCGGAGGTCGTGCCCGTACCCGCGGCGGTGTCCGAGGCCATGCCCAGACCCGCGCCCGTGGCGGTCAGACCGTAGTGCTTGTAGAGCTGCTTCTCCTGACTGGGGTCCAGATGCTCGTCGGCGTCCAGCCGCGGAGCGTCCTTGACGGTCTCCTTCGCGTACGGGACGTGGATGTCCTCACCCGCGCGGCGGGCGCCGGACAGCGGGACGAGGCTTTCCTTCATGCCGAACAGACCGGTCTTCACGGTGACCCACTCCGGGCGGCCCGAGCGGTCACCCACATAGACCTGGCCGACGTTTCCGATCTTGTCGCCGTCCTTGTCGTATATGGCCAAACCGTTGAGCCTGCTGGGGTTGTCGAACACGCCATCGGCTGACATCAGCGATCACTCCTCGCGTGGGGGAAGCGCGTCTGCGGGATCAGGCCCCTCACGGTCAGGCGCGCACGTGTCCATCGCGCATCCGTCCGGGACCCGGGGCAACCGGGGCGGCGTGCCGGCACCGCCGTGACCCGGCCCCGGGTGCCTGTCGGACCAGCGCTCACGGTGGTCGGTGCCGTGACGGGGCCATCCGGGACCATCCGCCATTCGGGTGAATCCGATACGGGGCCGACCGGCCCCGGGCGCCCCGCCGGGTAATCGGCGACCCTGGAAAGTACGCGGCGGCACCTGACCGCCGGAGCGGACGGATTCAGAGGGACCGGACGTACGGAGAGCGCGAGCATGTCTGTCGAACGCATCGGACTCGTGGTTCACCGGGGCCGTCCCGCGGCCGTCGAGGCGGCGAGCGCCGTCCACGCCTGGTGCCGCGCGCATGCGATCCCGTGCAGGGAGATCGATGTGTGGCAGAGCCGTGAACCGCGTCACGGAGGCCAGGAGGAGGCCACCGCGGCCGGCCATCCCGACCTCGTACTGACCCTCGGCGGCGACGGCACCTTCCTGCGCGGAGCACGGATCGCCGCCAAGAGCGACGCGGCGGTGCTCGGGGTAGATCTGGGCCGGGTCGGGTTCCTGACGGAGGTCCCGGCGGAGAAGGTCACGAAGGCGCTGGACGCCGTCGACGAGGGGCGCGCCGAGATCGAGGAGCGGATGACGCTCACCATGCGGACCTCGCGCGTTCCGCAGATGCCGACCGTCATGGAGGCGCTTCTGCGCTATGGCCGCGTGCCGTCGCTGCCGCCGCCCCATGTCCGGACGGACACCGAGGAGGGCGACGGCTGGGGGGTGGCGCTGGACATCGTCGCCGTCAACGATGTCGTACTGGAGAAGCTCGTCCGGGACCGGCAGGTCAGCCTGGGGGTCTATATCGCGGGACGCCTTCTCGCCGCGTACTCCGCGGACGCGGTCATCGTGGCCTCCCCGACCGGCTCGACGGCGTACAGCTTCGCGGCCGGAGGCCCGGTGCTCTCGCCGCACATGGACGCCGTGGTCTTCACGCCCGTGGCCGCGCACATGACGTTCGACCGTACGGTCGTGGCGGCGCCCGACGAATCGGTGGCCATGCGGATACTGCCCCACTCCGGGGAGGTGGCGCTCAGCATCGACGGGCAATTGCGCGGGGTGCTCGGGCCCGGCGACTGGGTCGGGGTGTACGGCGCCAAGTACCGGCTGCGGCTGGTCCGGTTGGGCCCCACCGACTTCTACACCCGGCTGCGCGCCCGCTTCCGGCTCACCGACGCACCCGCGACGGCCGCCGACGGCGAGTCGGCCCCGCTGTTCCGCCCCAACACCCCGGTCCCGGACGACCTGGCCCATCTGCGCCTGCCACCGCCCCCCTCGGAGTGACGGTTCACGGTGAGCGGCGGCGGAAGGGGTATACGACACGCCCTGGGAGGCCCGGCATACCGATCGAGGGAAGGCGGGTGACGACGGCGTGATGAGACAGGGCGCGGACCACCACGGCCGGCACGAGACGGTGGAGGAGCGTGCGGACCGCCTCTGGGGCGAGCTGCTCCAGGAACTGCGCGTGGCGCAGACCGGCGTGCAGATTCTGTTCGGATTCCTGCTCACGGTCGTCTTCCAGTCGCGGTTCACCGATCTGTCGGAGGCCGACCGGGTCATCTACACCGTCACGGTGATGCTCGGCGCGGGTGCGGTCGGCGCGCTGATCGGGCCGGTGTCGTTCCACCGTCTGCTGACGGGACGGCGGTTGAAGCCGCGGATGGTCGTCTGGGCCTCCCGGCTGACCGTCGTCGGGCTGGTGCTGCTCTTCTGCACGATGGTCTCGGCCCTGCTGCTCATCCTGCGGCTGGCGGTGGACCACACCCTCGCGCTGTGGCTGGTCGCCGTGATGGCCGTGTGGTTCGTCCTGTGCTGGTGTGTGCTCCCCGCGTTCGCCCGTCACGCGGTGCGCTCGGAGAACGGAGCGGGCGGGCCGGACGAGGGGCCGGGCGGCGGACATACGGAGGGGTGACCGCCACCGGGTCCCCGCGGGGGAGGCACGCTGCCCGCGTCGGTCGAGCCGGTGGCGGCGGCCGGGGCTGATCAGGCTCGATTGCGAAGAGTCCCCCGACGAGTAAATGGTTCTGGACAAAAAAAGTTGTCGGTGCGATGGTGGAGCCATGTTGGACGTGACCGTGATCGAGGACGCGGCGGCGGCAGCCGTCTCGCTGGACCCCATGAGAGCCCGGCTGCTCGCCGAGCTGGCCGTCGGGCCGGCGTCGGCGACGATGCTCGCCGGGCGGGTCGGGCTGCCCCGGCAGAAGGTGAACTACCACCTCAAGGCGCTGGAGCGGCACGGCCTGGTGGAGCTGGCGGGGGAGCGCAGAAGAGGCAATGTCACCGAGCGGCTGATGCGGGCCACCGCGGCCTCGTATGTCATCTCGCCGCTCGCGCTGGCCGCCGTGCAGCCCGACCCGGCCCGCTTCCGTGACCAGCTCTCCGCGCGCTGGCTGCTCGCGGTCGCCGCGCGGCTCGTACGCGACGTGGGCGCGCTGATCACCGGCGCGACGAAGGCGCGCAAGCGGCTCGCCACCTACGCGCTCGACGGAGAGGTGCGCTTCGCCTCCGCGGCCGACCGGGCCGCGTTCGTCGATGAGCTGACCCGTGGCGTGAGCGCGTTGATCGCCAAGTACCACGACGAACACGCGGCCAATGGCCGCGATCACCGGATCGTCGTCGCGCTCCATCCCACCGTCAAGCCCGGCACCGTCACGTCCGACGCCGTGGGGCCGGTCCCCGTCACGTCCGACGCCGTCGGGCCGGCGGGCGCCGGACCGGCGGTCGAGAGCGGGTCGAACCCCTCTGACGCGCGGCTGCCCGAACGCGCGTCGCACACCCCAGCACTCTCACACACCCCAGCACCCTCACCCGCACAAGCACCCTCACACGCACAGGAGTAGGTCGTCATGTCCAAGGAATTCGAGATCGTCCGCGAGTTCGAGGTGGACGCGAGTCCCGAGCAGGTCTGGGAAGCGCTCACCACCGGTACGGCGGGCTGGCTGTGGCCCATGGAGTACGAGCCCCGCGAGGGCGGTGCGGCGCCGCACGGCGGCACCGTCACGGCCTGGGACCCGCCGAGGCGGCTGACCGGACGGGTCGAGAACGTCGAAGGGATTTCGCAGCAGACGCTGAACCAGCTCGACCATGTCATCGAGCCGCGCGAGGGCGGCGGTTCGTGGGTGCGGTACGTCCACAGCGGCATCTTCGTCGACGACTGGGACAACCAGTACGACGGTGCCGCCAAGCACACCGACTTCTATCTGCACACACTGCGCCAGTACCTGCTGCACTTCACCGGACGCGCGGCCGTGTTCGCCGCCGTGGACGGACCCGCCGCCTCCCGGGCCGCGGGCGCCCTCGACGTCGCGAGCCGGGGGCTGGGGCTGCCGGACGAGGCGGCGGAGGGGGCGACCGTACGGATCGAGGTGCCCGGCGCGGGGCCCGTCGACGCCGTCGTCGACTACCGCAATCCGTACTTCGTCGGTGTGCGCACCGACACGGCGATGTACCGGCTGTTCGGCAGGAACCACTTCGGCGCGCCGGTGGGGATCAGCGTGCACGACTTCGCGCCCGGCGCCGACGCCAAGGCGATCGAGGGCACCTGGCGCAACTGGCTCGACGGCCAGTACGCGTAGGTCCTGTCCGGTCGGTGGTTCACCCGTACGGCCCCGCTCAACCCGCTGCGGGCCGGGAGAAGACGGCATGATCAAGACGTTGCTCCAGGCATCCGGGGCGCCGGGGCGTGCCCCCGGGGCCCGACCCGAACGGGAACGGGACACATATGGCGACGTGCGCGGCACTGTTCGACATCGACGGAACGCTCGTCGACACCAATCACCTCCATGTGACCGCCTGGTGGGAGGCGTTCCGCCAGGCCGGGCACACGGTGCCGATGTCGACGATCCACCGGGCGATCGGCCTCGGCTCCGGCGATCTGATCGCGCATCTGCTCGGCGACGAGCGCGACCGCGGCCAGGACGCGCGGATCAGCGCCGCGCACACCACGCTGTACGGGACCTGTCTGGACCGGCTGCTCGCCTTCGAGGGGGCGGGTGATCTGCTGCGGTCGCTCGCCGACCGCGGCTGGCGGATCGTGCTCGCCACCCCGGCGGGCGAGGCCGAGATCGCCGCGCTGCGCGGGGCGATCGACGCCGACGACGTCATTCTCGGGACCGCGGGCACGGGCGACGTACCGGCGGGCGAGTCGGCCCCCGACCCGGTCGGCCCGGCGCTGGAACTGGCCGGGGTGCCGGCGGAACTGGCGGTGTTCGTCGGCGACTCGGTGTGGGACATGGAGGCGGCGACACGAGCCGGTGTCCGCCCCGTCGCCCTGCTGTCGGGCGGCATTCCGCGCGCCGCCCTGGAGTCCACCGGAGCGGTGGAGGTGTACGAGGATGCGACCGATCTGCTGGCTCGCCTCGACACCAGTCTCTTCGCCGAGCTGGACGGTCGCTGAGCCCGGCTCTCTCACGTACGCCGCTGAGCCCGGCTCTCACGGACAGCGAGAGCCGTTCAGCCGTACGCCGCGCCGCCCGCGGCGGTCAGCCCGGGGCCGGTGCCCGTCGCGTCCGCGTCCACTCCCGCAACCCTTCGGCCGGCCAGGTGTTGACGACCCGGTCGGCGGGCACGTCGCACTCCTCCGCCCGTGCGCAGCCCAGGAGTTGCCAGTCGAGCTGCCCCGGCGCGTGCGCGTCCGTGTCGATGGCGAAGAAGACCCCGGCCGCCACCGCCCGGCGCAGCAGCCGACGGGGCGGGTCGAGCCGCTCGGGCCTGCTGTTGATCTCCACCGCGGTGCCCGATTCCGCGCACGCCTCGAACACCGCGTCCGCGTCGAACGCCGACTCCGGCCGGCTGCCGCCCGGCCCGCCGCGATCCCGCCGGCTCCGTCCGATGACCAGGTCCTGTCCGGCCGATCTTCGTGGGCCCGCGGCGTCTGGCACGGCACCTCGCCGCGTTGTCGGAGTCGTCCACGTACGGCCGGGCCATCCACAACGACGATCCTCCGCCTTGCGATGCACCGCACCAGACGCCGCAGGCTGATCCACGAAGATCGACCGGACAGGACCTAGCCGTCCCGTGCAGTGACCCAGCACATCGGTCAGTGGGTTGCGTACGGCGGCGATCATGCGTCGCGTCATCGGAGCGGCGTCCATGCGCAGTTTCGAGTGGACGGACGCCACCACTAGATCGAGCTGGTCGAGCAGTTCCGGCTCCTGGTCGAGCGAGCCGTCCGGCAGGATGTCGCACTCGATACCGGTCAGCAGCCGGAACGGCGCCCACCGCTCGTTCAGTTCCGCTATCACATCGAGCTGTTCACGCAGCCGCCCGGCCGTCAGCCCCCGGGCCACGGTCAGAGTGGGGGAATGATCCGTGAGCACGGCCCATTCATGACCGAGCGCGGCTGCCGTCCGTCCCATTTCCTCGATGGGGCTGCCGCCGTCCGACCAGTCGGAGTGCAGATGGCAGTCACCGCGCAGCGCCGCGCGCAGTGTGTGTCCACGCTCCGCGAGGGGCCCGGCGGCCTCCTGCTCCAGCCGCGCCAGATACTCCGGAACGGAGCCCTTCACCACGGCTTCCACGACCTGTGACGTCTTGGGACCGATGCCGCGCACCCGGCCGAGCGTGCCCGCCTCGGCGCGCCGCGCGACCTCGTCGGCGGGCATGTCCGCCACCACCGCCGCGGCGGTACGAAACGCCCGCACCCGATAGGTCTCGGCCCGCGAGCGCTCCAGCAGGAAGGCGATCCTGTCGAGAGCCTCCACCGGATCCATGGCGCCCCCAGTCTGTCGGTGGCCTGTCGGCGGGCTTCCGGTCCGGCGGCAAGGTCTGGCGGCAAGGTCCGGCCGTCGGGGTTTCGCCGTCGCGGTTCCGCTCGTCGGCGGGTTTCCGGTTCATTGTCCGCCCCCGGGTCGCGCCGCGCATGGCGAGGCCCCGCGGACGGGGGATGTCGCGGGGCCTCACACTGCGCGAGGAGTACGTCCGGCCAGCGCCCCATCGGGGCCGCCCGTCCGCGCCGTACGTCCTCGACTCTTCACATCACCTCTGCCGCGGGGAGTCCGGCCGACGCGCCCATGGTGGGCGAGCAGTCGTCCGGTCCATGCCTCATGGCCGGGTCACCACTGTCCGGGCCGCCGAGTGTTGGCGGTGGAAGTCCGGACGGCGTCCGGCGTGGCGGCGGGGGTAATGTGCCGAGCGGTGGGTCAGTTTCCCGCGGTACGACGCTTGCGTGCGGCCCACATGATGCCCGCTCCGGCGACCAGTACGACAGCGGCCGCACCGGCGATCATCGGGGTGGCGCTGGAGGAACCCGTCTCGGCGAGGTCGTCCCCGGCCGGGCTCGGCTGCGAGGAGGGAACCTCCGCCGACGCCGAGCTGCTGGCCTCTTCCGAGGGCGTGAGAGTCGACGAAGGCGTGGGCTTGGGCGCCTCGGTGGAGGGCGTCGCCTCCGAAGGCGTCGGAGTCGGCTTCGGGGTCTCCGACGACGGCGGCTGAGTGGGCTCGTCGCAGACCGGAGCGGTCTTCGTCTCGTCCTTCGAGAACTGGTCGCCGTCGGCGGCCACCACGACGAGACGAACGCTCAGCTCGCTCTTGTGCTCGGGAAGATCGAGCTTCTTGTGGAAGTCGTTCTTGAAATTCTGGGTGGGCAGCAGGTCCTTGCCGTCCACGGTGACCGTCACCGTGTTCTTGTCGCTGTTGCCGTAGGCGGTCAGGTCGAGGCTGACCTCGGAGCAGGTCACCGACCACGTCGGCGTGTGCGCGACGGCGGGAACGGCCGACAGGCCGACACCGAGCGCGCTTGCCGTGGCGACGGTTATGAGGGCGCTTCTGCGCCGCCATGATCCGCTGAATAGAGTCACAAAATCCTCCGCGATAACCGCGCCGCCCACGATGACGGCGCGCGCGCACAGTACCGCCATCCGCACCGGCCCCATCAACCGCCCCACCCAACTCGCTCTCTCCGCACACCCCATGGACCTGCTGAGACGCCGGAAAACGGTCCGCGCGGCGCGCGCGGGCGGCGGGAGCGAAGCTCATGATCACATCCGGCCGCGCGGCCGGATCTTGTCGTCCTCGCTGATGGCGCCCATGATTGCGGGCCCGAAGGGGGGCGGGCGACGGCCTCTCCGCCCGAATACACCTCGTCTCCATGTGTCGTGGGCAAAAACTCCGTCAATAATCCGGCGGGAGTTTCCCGTTGCGCCGTGAACGAGCGATTCACGCCAGGGCGATGACCGGGAGAAGCCGGGCGTCGGCCCACGCTTTCCCGGGTCGATATATCGGCCGACCGGTTTTATCCCCGCCGCCGCGGCAGCCCTTCCCGTACCCATTGCCACGCGGCGGCCAGCCGGGGGTATCGCTCACGCGTTTCGCGAGAGGCGCGGTCCAACTCCTCCATTAGCCGCTGGGAGCGGTTCTCCATGTCGAGCTCGTCCAGGATCCGGTCGATCTCCGCGAGCAGCGCGCCATGGAGCTGCCACTGCCGAGGGTGCCGCTGGACGCCTTCCAACAGCAGTCCCGCCAGTCGTTCCCGGCTCACGTTCGCCGCCCGCAGATCCTCCGCGAGCCGTGACTCCGCGGTCTCCGCGCTCTGGCTGGCCTCCGTGGTGACCAGTACGGCGAAACTCACGACGGCGTTGGCGATACGGGCCAGCAGCTCCTTGAGCGCGATCCCCACATCCTGCGGGAACAGCGGCTCCTCCGTACGCTCCTTGGCGAGGTCGGTCAGTGTCCTGGCCAGTACACGCAGCACCACCGTGCAGATCTCCAGGGTGTCGAGACCGGTCCGCAGCACCACGCGGTGCAGCAGCCCCTCCTTGACCCGGGGGTTGAGCCGGACGCTGTCCTCCGCCTGCCGGAGATCGGCGTCCACTTCGCTGATGTCGTGGTCGAGCCGGCGCGCCTCGTGCAGCCGGTCGGCGGCGCGCTCGACCGGAGTGGGCTCCGTCAGCCCCTCCCCGATGCGCAGCAGCAACTGGCGCATACGGCGGGACAGATCCTCGATGGACTGGCCGGCCGTACGGACCCACACCGGCGGCACGAACAGGAAGTTGAACAGCAGCCCCACCACCGCGCCGATCAGCGTCTCCAGCACCCGGTCCCAGGCCGTCGACGCCACCCGTGTCACCCCGAGGACGAGCATCGCGCTGATCGCGACCTCCGGCACGAACTCGTCCACCCGGACCAGCCGCCCGACCAGCAGCGAGGCCACGATGATCAGCCCGAGACTCCACCAGGTCAGCCCGACCAGCACACTGAAGCCGCTGGCGACCAGCACCCCCGCGACGACGGCGTTCACCCTGCGGATGCTGGTGGTCAGGGTCGAGTAGAGCGTGACCTGTACGACCAGCAGCGCCGTCAGGGGAGCGGTCAGCGGCGCGGGCTCGCTGCTCAGCCACAGGGCGACCACGTAGGCGATCGTCGCGGCGGCGGCCGACCGCATCGTCTGTACCAGGACGGGTTGCGGGCGCCGCCCCCTCACCAGCTCGGCCACCGGCTCTCCCACCGCGTTTCGGACAAGACGCACGACCTCACACTTCCCAGGCCCTAGCCCGGACCCCGCCGGCCCCCGGCCCGCGCACCGGCTCCGCGCGTACCGTCAGAGCGGTCGCAGCGCCGGCGGTGGTGTCTTCTCCGACCACTCCAGGAACGGCCGCTGATGGCCACCGCCGATCCGGATCAGCGCGATCTCGGTGCATCCGGCGCCGACGAAGCCGGATCCGGCCCGCTCCGCGCCCACCACGTGTGCGACGAGGGCCCGCGGAGCCGCCTGCTCCGTCATGATCGTGTGTCCGATTCGCACCATGATCAGCGCTTAGCCGATCCGCCTCGGCAGGAAACCTACCGCCGCCCCGGGCAGGGCCAATGGGCCGATGCCCGGACGGATCCGTGCGTATCGATCCGCGCGGGCGGACCCGCGGTCGCTCTCGCGTACCCTGAATCAGTTCCGTACGGGCATGCTCACCGACCGGTGGGCGGTGCGCGGCCGGGCCCTCTCACGACCCCGGCCCGCACCCGGTGGAAGCGGCCGACGCGGTACGCCGGGGAGCACCCGGGACCGGTGGCGCCACGCTCCGGCCACCCGCGGTGATGCGGGACGGGGAATGATGAGGTAGACACCTTCCCAGCGGGTCGATCGGCATTCGGGCCGCGCGGCCGCTCGACTCTCCGAACGGTTGTGCATGCCTTCTTCACCGTCCCGTCAGGATCCGCCGCAGGGACCGAGCACGGGGGCCGCGCCGAACGCGCGTCCGCAGCATCACGACATCTTCCTCGAACCGCGCTACACCGTGGAGCTGCCACCGCTGCCCGACGGCGAGGGCGAGGATGAACCCTCCATGGACAGCGTGTTCGACCGGCCGCCGGCCCGCCGCCGTACGCCCACCCCGCGCCGCGGATAGCCGGGGACGCGGCGCGGCGGCCCGCCCGGACGGGCCGGGTGACACCTAATCATCACCCGGCCTGCCGGCCGTCGGCCCAGACGATCCCGTAGTACCTCAGCTGCTCGTCCTCCGAGACGAGCCGCATCCCCACCGCCGTCATCACGCGCTGGGACGCGGTGTTCTCGTGATCGGTGTCGCCCTGGACACGGGTGATACCGCTCGCCCGCGCGAACCGCAGCAGCTCGCGCAGGGCCTCGGAGGCGTAGCCCCTGCCGTGTTCCGACGGGATCAGGCCGTAGCCGATCGTGACGGTGAGGTTCTCGTCCGGGGCGCCGTGGAAACCGAGACCGCCTATGGTGTACCCGTCCTCGCGACGGCGGATCTCGTAGGAACCGAAGGGCTGGGGATCACCGGTGATCGCACAGGTCGTCAGATAGCGTCTGGCCCCCACCATGTCGCCGTCGGCGGGATACCCGGGCGCCCAGCGGTCCCCGTCCGCCGGCTCGGCCGCGGCCACCCGTTCGGCCTCCAGAACACTCAACGGATGAAGCACCAGCCGCTCTGTCACAAGATCGTCCATGACACGGAGACGTATCACGTGCCGCGGTGGCACCACATGTGTTTCATCCGATGTCCATGCCCCGTCCGCCGCCCCGTCCCGCGCTACCTGTGGCTCGGACGGCCGGTCCCGGGGCGTCAAGATCCCGTCAAGGTCCGCGCGGACGACGGCAGGGCCGCGTCAAGACCCTCGGCGGCCCGGGTTCCCGGAGGTCGCCGAGGGAAAATTGCGGTCGAGGGCCGCTGGGACGGTCCTGAGTCCGGCGCTGGGACGGTTCGGTCCGGCGCACGAGGTACGGCGAGGTGGACCATGAGATTCCCGCTTCGCGACCGCATCGCACTGGGCGCGGCCCTGATCGCGCCTCTCGCGGTCGCCCTGTTGCTGCTGCCGCTCCGTCCGGCCATGGCGAGCGCGGACCTGGCGCTGATTCTCGTCGTGGTCGTCGTGGCGGTCGCCGCCATGGGCAACCGTCTCGCCGGCGCGGTGGCCGCGCTGTCGGCGGCCGTTTGGTTCGACTTCTTCCTGGCCCGGCCGTTCGAGCGGTTCGCCATCACCGGCGCGAGCGACGTCGAGACCGCGGTGCTGCTGCTGGTGGTGGGACTCGCCGTGTCGCAATTGGCCGCCCATGCCAGACGGCTGCATGTCATGACGGTGGTGGACGCCGGGCTGCTCAGCCGGATCCATGACACCGCCCGGCTCGCGCAGTCCACCGGCTCTCCCGACGCCGTGGTCGACCAGGTGAGCCGGCATCTCGTGGAGATCCTGCGGCTGCGCGGCTGCCGGTTCGAGTACGGCAGTCTTCTCGGCCACCCGGCGCGTCTGGAGCAGGACGGCACCGTGACCGTGGACCACAAGCGGTGGGACATCGAACACCTCGGCTGGCCCGAGGGCGATATCGAGCTGCGGGCCTCGGGCGGCGGGCACTACGTGGGGCGGTTCATGTTCCGGCCCAATCCCGGCCTCGTACCGTCCAAGCAGGTGCGGCTGGTGGCCGTGACGCTCGCCGATGACGCCGGGGCCGCCCTCGACACCGTGGGCCCGGTCCTGGACACCGGCTGAGGCCCGACGGCCCGACGGTCCGACGGCGTCACGGCCCGGCGGCCACGGCCCAGGGGCGCGACCCAGCGGCGCGCGACGGTTCAGCGGAGAGGGATGGACACCCCGCGCTCCGCGTCGGGCCGGGGGCCGAAGATCCGGCGCTCGCTCTCCTGGATCCGTACGTCGTTGATGCTGGCCTCGCGGCGGGACATCAGGCCTGCCGCGTCGAACTCCCACAGCTCATTGCCGTACGAGCGCCACCACTGGCCGTCCGTGTCGTGGCTCTCGTACTGGAAGCGCACGGCGATGCGGTCGCCCTCGAAGGCCCACAGCTCCTTGCGCAGCGCGTACTCCAGCTCGCGCCCCCATTTCCGCGTCAGCAGTTCGACGATGGCGTCGCGGCCGGTGACGAACGCGTCCCGGTTACGCCACCGCGAGTCCTCGGTGTAGGCGAGCGAGACCTTGTGCGGATCGCGGGTGTTCCACGCGTCCTCGGCGGCCTGGACCTTCTGCTTCGCCGTATCGAGGGTGAACGGCGGCAGGGGCGGACGAGTGCTCATCACGGGCTCCTTCTGGTGCGGCTGATGCGGACTGGCGGGGGCTGGCGGGGACTGGCGGGGACTGGACTGGTGCCGACGGGCACCGACCGGTGCGGACCACGGTAGAGAACCATCGTTCTCCTCGCTCCTGATACCGTAGAGAACGATGGTTCTCGGGTCAAGGAGCGAGGGGACGAGGAACGGGGTGGGGAGCGTGACGAGGATGGACGGCGCGGCCGCCAGGGAACAGGCTCTGGACGCGGCGGAGCGGCTGTTCTACGCCCGGGGGGTCCAGAGTGTCGGCATGGACGACATCCGCGGTGCGTCCGGGGTCTCGCTCAAGCGGCTCTACCAGCTCTTCCCCGCCAAGGATCAGCTGGTCGAGGCGTATCTCGCACGGCGCGACCTCGTATGGCGGCAGCGGCTGGCCGACCGGGTGGACCGGCACCGGGATCCCGAGGAACGGATCCTGGCGGTCTTCGACCATCTGCACGCGTGGTTCGGCGAGCCCGACTTCCGTGGCTGCGCCTGGATCAACGCGTACGGCGAACTCGGCGCCACCTCACCCCGGGTCGCGGAGCAGGCGCGGGCGCACAAGCTGGCCTTCAAGCGGTATCTGGCCGGTCTGGTGGCCGACGCGAAGCTTCCCGCGGGCACGGCCGATCAGCTCCAACTCCTGGCCGAGGGCGCCATGGCGACCGCCGGGATACTCGACACCGCGGAACCCGCCCTCCAGGCGCGGGAGGCCGCCGTCCTGCTGGTGCGGGCCGCGCGCTGAGCGGTGACCCCCGCTGAGGCGCGCCCCCCGGCTGAAGAGACCCTCTGGGGCGCGGACACGTCATGGGTCATTCTGGAGCGGTACGGCACGCCATGCCTCTCGTACGACAGGAGCCGCGCCCGTTATGAAGATCACCGCTGCCGACACCATCGTCACCAGCCCCGGCCGTAACTTCGTCACCCTGCGCATCACCACGGAGGACGGCATCACCGGACTCGGTGACGGCACCCTCAACGGACGTGAACTGGCCGTCGAGAGCTATCTGTCGGATCATGTGGCGCCGCTGCTGATCGGCCGGGACGCGGCGCGCGTCGAGGACACCTGGCAGTACCTGTACCGGGGCGCGTACTGGCGCCGGGGGCCGGTGACGATGGCCGCCGTCGCGGCCGTGGACACCGCGCTCTGGGACATCAAGGCCAAGGCCGCGGGCATGCCGCTCTACCAGCTGCTCGGCGGGGCCTCCCGCACCGGCGCCCTCGCCTACGGCCATGCCTCGGGACGGGACGTGCCCGAGATCCTGGACTCCGTACGCGCCCATCTGGCCCAGGGATACCGCGCCATCCGTATCCAGTCCGGGATCCCGGGGCTGGACTCGGTGTACGGCGTGGCCGCGTCCGGTGCGGGAGGCGGCGACCGCTACGACTACGAACCCGCCCGCCGGGCGGCGGACGGACCGACGCGGCCGGTGGAGGAGGTGTGGGACACCCGGGCATATCTGCGCCACATGCCCGGGGTGTTCGAGGCGGTACGCGCGGAGTTCGGCCCCGAGCTGCCGCTGCTGCACGACGGACACCACCGGATGACGCCCGTCCAGGCGGCCAGGCTGGGCAAGGACCTCGAACCGTACGACCTGTTCTGGCTGGAGGACGCCACGCCCGCCGAGGACCCCACGGCCCTGCGGCTCGTCCGGCAGCACACCACCACGCCGCTGGCCATCGGAGAGGTCTTCAACTCCCCGCACGACTACGGCGTTCTGCTGAGCGAGCGGCTGATCGACTACGTACGCTCGGCGGTCACGCATGTCGGCGGCGTCACGGCGTTGCGCAAGCTCCTTGATCTGGCCGCCCTGTACGGCATCAAGTCGGGCATCCACGGACCCACCGACATCTCTCCCGTCGGTATGGCCGCGGCGCTCCATCTCGACCTGGCCGTGCACAACTTCGGGATCCAGGAGTACATGAAGCACTCGGCCAGGACGCTGGAGGTCTTCCGGACCTCCTACCGCTTCGACGAGGGGCTGCTGCATCCGTCCGATCAGCCGGGCCTCGGTGTGGAACTCGACGAGGCGGCCGCCGCGCGCTTCCCGTACGAGCCGGCCTATCTGCCCGTCAACCGCCTCACGGACGGGACCGTGCACGACTGGTAGCCGACCGGGCGTGCGGGACTTCCGCGAACGCGTCAGCGGCGCCCCACCGGCCCGGGGTGTTCCCCCGGCAGCCGGCCCGCCGCGACGGCCGCGGCGAGCGCGGCGTGGTCGGCCGCGTTGCGGTCGGCGTAGCGCAGCGCGAAGTCGGCCATGGCGCGGTCGAAGGCGTCGGAGCCACCGAGGTAGTGCGCGATGGCGATCCGGTCGCCGGACCGTGCGTGCGCGCGGGCCAGCGCGGCGCCGCACAGCCGCGCGTAGTCGTGCAGCAGGGGCGGCGACAGGTCCTCGACGACGAGGGAGCTCTTCATGTCACGCAGCTGACGCCAGTAGAAGTGCCGGCCCTCGGGCCCGGTCACCCACCCGAGGAAGATGTCGCTCGCGGCCTGGAGCAGCCGCTGTCCCGCCACCACCCGGTGGCCCTGGTGCGGGTAGGCGCTCTGCTGCACATGGGCTTCGAGCACGGACCGTTCGGCCTCCCTGATCTGGAGGAACAGCGGATCCCCGGCGTGCCGGCCCTCCAGCAGCACGATGTAGCAGCGCGTCCCGACGCTGCTGACACCCACGACCTTGCGGGCCGCGTCGATGAAGCGGAACCGGTCGAGGAGTGTGCGCCGCTCCTCCGGGAGTGTGCTCCGGTAGCCGATGAAGATGCGGCGGAGCACGGCCATGTCGAGCCGGCTCACCGGTTCGATCAGCGGCGGGTCGGGGGTGATCCTGCGCTGCCCGTCCGGCGCGTCGGTCAGCATGTCCAGCGTCCGCAGCCCGATGCGCTCCCCGGCGCGCGGCAGCCGCGACTCGACCCGCTTGCGATGTTCCGACCGCATGAGAGGAAGGATGTCCTCGGTGTCGAGACGCTCGTACCAGACGTCGAGTTCACCGCGGGCGGACAGCCGCCGCATCGACGTCCGGTAGGCGGCGGACGCGGCGTGTACGGCTTGCCGGGTGTGGGCCTCGGAGTGGCCGTTGTCGCCGGCGGCGACCGCGATGCTCGCGGCGAGCCGCTTCACATCCCACTCGAAGGGACCGGGAAGGGTCTCGTCGAAGTCATTGAGGTCGAAGAGCAGCGCGCGCTCGGGCGAGGCGAACACACCGAAGTTCAGCAGATGGGCGTCCCCGCAGAGCTGGACGGTGAGTCCCGTGCGGGGCTGGGTGGCCAGATCGGCGGCCATCACGGCGGCGGCGCCGCGCAGAAAGGCGAACGGAGAGGCGGCCATCCGCTCGTAGCGCAGCGGCAGCAGTTCGGGGACGCGGTTGGCGGTCTGGCGCGCCAGCACCGTGAGCGGATCGAGCCGGTCGGCGGCGGGTATCCACAGACCGTGCGAGGACCGGGACGCCTGTTTGCGTGCGGCCCGGCCGCGCTCCGCCCGGTCCGCGGGAGTGGTCATCACGGCCCCTCTCCCTCCGCTGGTCGGTGACGCCGTATCGCCGGTGAGCACGAGCATCGCGTTCCGGCGTCGGGGGAGCCCGGCGTGACGGCCATTCGGGTGGTTTTCACACAGGAATGCACCGTGACGGCGGACAGCGGAGCATTCTCGGATCACGGCGTGTCGGCCTACGACGCGTGCCATGCTGGATAAGCGCCCTTACCCCACGCGACAACGCAACACAGCACGTTCACAGGGCGATTCGGGGAGGTCGGATGGATCCGGTCCGGAAATCCACAGACACGTCGCCCGCCGGTACGGGCCGGTCGCCCGCGCGTACGGGGCCGTCACCCACCGATGCGCGCCCCTCGCCCGCGTGTTCGGGCCCGCCGTCCGCCGGTACGGGCCGGCCCCCCGGGGATACGGCCCCGGCGCCGGACCGCACGGGCCAGGCGCGCAGGGCACGGCGCCGCGAGCGGCTGCTCACGACCGCCACCGAACTGTTCCTCACCCGCGGTTACCCGGCCACCTCCATCGAACGGATCTGTGTCACCGCGCGGGTCTCCATCCGTGCGTTCTACGAGGAGTTCGAGGGGCGTGAGGCGCTGCTGATCGCGCTGCACAACGATGTCGCCCGTTCGGGCATGGAAGCCGCCCTGACGGTCCTCAGCGATCCCGCGACGGAGTCCGCGGACACCCGCGACAGGATCACGGCCCTGACCCGCGCCTATGTGGACGCCGTCACCGCCGATCCCGCTGCCACCCGGATCGCCTTCATCGAAGTCATCGGCGCCGGACGCGCGGTGGAGGACCACCGGCTGCTCTGGCGCGGCCTGTGGACCGACTTCCTGACCGGGGAGGCCGAGCGTGCCGTGGAGCGCGGCGAGGCCGTACGGCGCGACTACACGCTCGCCATGGTCGCCCTCATCGGGGCGGTCAACGAAATGGTCGGGCACTGGGCGCGCGATACCAGCGCCTTCTCGCCGCTGATGCTGGCCGACGAATTGGTCCACCACGCACTCGCCGTCCTCGGTCTCTCCGGCGAATCCGTCGGCTCCGTCGGCTCCGGCGGGTCCGGCGGGTCCGGCGGGTCCGGCGGCTCCGGGGCTCCCGTGGACGGTGAGAACGGCGAGGGCAGTGTGGGCAGTGCGGTGAATGTGGTCAGTGTGGACGGCGCGCACAGCGGCCTCGCGGACGAAGGGAAATGACGCGATGACCGGACTCTGGCACCAAGTACTGCGCACCATGTCCCATCCGGGCGCGTCCCCCGACGACGATCTGCTCGCCCGAGCGGCGGCGGACATCGCACTGCGTGAGCACCCCCATCCGCCCGCCGACGCCCAGGTGGTACTGGAAATCGCCCGCAACGAGTTCGCCGCCGTCCTCACGGTCGGGCAGGCGCGGTCGGCCCTGGACCACGCGCGCCGGATGGCGAAGGACGGGCCGGCCCGGTGAGCGAGCGGCGCGGCGGCGGGTGAACGCGATGGTTGTGGAACGGGCCGAACGCGCGCTGAACAGGCACCGCGCGGGCCTCGGAGCGTACGCCGCGCTCCCGGACGGATAGCCTGTGACCACGATGAACCGTTTGACGACACCCTGGGGCGAGTTCGGCCTCACCCGATTCCCCGAGCATCCCCGCGACACGCTGCGCGCGTGGGACGCCGCCGACGAGTATCTGCTGCGGCACCTCGCGGGCGCCGATACGGGGCAGGGGGAGGCGGGACGGCCGGGTGACGCGGGGGCGGCGGGGGCCGCGGGGGACGCTTCGGAAGGCAGCGAACCGACGGACCTGTCGGGCACGGTGGTCGTCGTCGGGGACCGCTGGGGCGCGCTGACCACGGTGCTCGCCGCGCGTCGGCTCGAACAGCTCGTCGCGGACCCGCTCGTCCAGATCACCGATTCGTATCTCACCCAGCAGGCGACCCGCGCCAATCTGCGCCGGGCCGGCGTCGGCGACGATTGCGTACGGCTGCTCTCGGCCAGGGACACCCCGCCGGAACGCGTCGACGTGCTGCTGATCCGCGTCCCCAAGAGCCTCGCGCTGCTGGAGGACCAGTTGCACCGTCTCGCCCCGGCGGTGCATCCGGGAACCGTGGTCATCGGCACGGGACGGGTCACCGAGATCCACACCTCCACACTGAAGCTGTTCGAGCAGATCCTCGGCCCGACCAGGACCTCGCTCGCGGTCAGAAAGGCGCGGCTGATCTTCGGTACGGCCGCGCCGGGGCGCACACGGACCGCCAGCCCCTGGCCGCACGGCTACGCGCTGCCGGACGGGCTCGGAACCGTATCGGGCCGTACGGTCGTCAACCACGCGGGGATCTTCTGCGCCGAGCGGCTCGACGTCGGTACGCGCTTCCTGCTGCGCAATCTGCCCCGGCGCCACGGTCCCGAGCATGTGGTCGACCTCGGCTGCGGCAATGGTGTGGTGGGCACGGCCATCGCGCTGGAGAACCCGGCGGCCAGGGTGACATTCATCGACGAGTCCTTCTCGGCGGTGGCCTCGGCCGAGGCCACCTTCCGCAAGAACGTCGACTCCGGGACCGCGGCGGAGTTCGTCCTCGGCGACAGCATGACGGACGTACCGGCGGGGACGGTCGATCTCGTGCTGAACAACCCGCCGTTCCACACCCATCAGGCGACCACCGACGCGACGGCGTGGCGGATGTTCACCGGGTCGCGCGCCGCGCTGCGGCCCGGGGGTGAGCTGTGGGTCATCGGCAACCGGCACCTCGGCTACCACACCAAGCTGCGGCGGCTCTTCGGCAACTGCGAGACCGTGACCAGCGATCCGAAGTTCGTCATCCTGCGGGCCGTCAAGCGCTGAGCCGACCATCAAGCGCTGAGCGGCCCGTCAAGCGCTGAGCCGGGCGCCGGGGGCTGCGCCGGGCGCCGAGGCTGCGGCCGGGGGCCGCGCCGGGGCGTTGGGGCTTCCTCCAGGCGGCCTCGCATCTGCGCTGGATGATTGTCTTGAGAATTGTATGTGCGAGCGAATACGGCCTATCTTGTCGCACATGCAGTCCTACACCATCGGTCAGGCGGCGAGGCTTCTCGGGGTGAGCCCCGACACCGCGCGCCGCTGGGCCGACGCCGGGCGGGTCGCGACCCATCGCGACGAGGGCGGACGCCGTCTCATCGACGGCCGCGCGCTCGCGGCGTTCTCCATCGAACTCGCGCAGAACGACACGGGCGAGGAGGACGTCTCGTACACCTCGGCCCGCAACGCGTTTCCCGGCATCGTCACCGCCGTGAAGCTCGGTGATGTCGCCGCTCAGGTGGAGATCCAGGCCGGTCCGCACCGGCTGGTCTCCCTGCTGACCCGGGAAGCCGTCGAGGAACTGGGCCTTGAGGTCGGGATGCAGGCCACCGCCCGTGTGAAGTCGACCAGTGTGCATATCGACCGCACATGACCCGCGCGGTTCCCGAGGCTTCGCGGTGCGCCGCGCCGCCGGCCGTTCCCCGGGCCGTCGTGGCCGGCCGCTTTTCCGTACCGCCCCGAGGCGTCGCCCGTCACCGGCGCTCCTGTCACTGTCCGCTCGCGTGCCCGTACCGGGCCCGTACCGCCAAGGAGTCCACCCTCATGTCCCTCGCCCTCACCCGGCGTCGCGCCGCGACCGTGCTCATGACCGCCGCCCTTCTCGTGCCGCTGGCCGCCTGCGGCGGTGAAAGCGACAGCAAGAAGGACGCAGGCGCGGGCTCCACGAGCGCCGAGGAATCGCCGAGCGGTGCCCAGGCGGCGGATCTGACCGTGCTGGCCGCCGCCTCGCTGACCGATGTGTTCAAGACGGCGGGCGCCGCCTACGAGAAGGCGAACCCGGGTACGAAGGTGACGTTCTCCTTCGCCGGTTCGCAGGAGCTGGCCGCTCAGGTCAAGCAGGGCGCTCCGGCCGACGCGCTGGTCACCGCCGACACCAAGACGATGGACGGTCTCCGGGGCGACACCGGCTCGCCGGAGATCATCGCCAAGAACCGGCTGGTGATCGCCACCGGCGAGGGCAACCCGGACCGGATCGAGAGCCTGAAGGACCTCGCCGACCCCAAGCTGAAGGTCGTCCTGGCCGCGCCCGAGGTGCCGGTCGGCCGCTACAGCGAGCAGGTACTGGACGCCCAGAAGATCGTGGTCAAGCCGGTCTCGCAGGAGCCGAACGTGCGCGCCGTACTGAGCAAGGTCGAGCTGGGCGAGGCCGACGCCGGCATCGTCTACAAGACCGACGCCGCCACCGCGACCGACAAGGTCGACGCCATCACCATCCCCGACGCGCGGAACGCCATCGCCGACTACCCCGCCGCCACCCTCAAGACCTCCGAGCACACCGAAGCCGCCGCCGCGTTCGTCAGCTGGCTCAGCGGACCCGAGGCGCAGAAGATCCTCCAGGACGCCGGGTTCCAGAAGCCGTAGCACTCAGCCGGTGACCAGCAACTCCGCCTCCCAGGAAGCCCGATGAGACGCATGCGCACCCGCGGCCCCGGCGCTCCCGCCGCGCTGGCGCTGCCCGCGCTGCTCGCGATCGCGTTTCTGCTGCTGCCCCTGATCGGCATTCTCGCCCGCACCCCCTGGGGCGATCTCGGGACGCATCTCACCACCCCCGGTGTGGTGGAGGCGCTGCGGCTGTCGCTGCTGGTCTCCTTCTGGGCGCTCGGTCTCTCCCTGGTGCTCGGGGTGCCACTGGCATGGCTGCTGGCCCGGGTGAGGTTCCCGGGTAAGACGCTGGTGCGCGCGCTGGTCCTGCTGCCCATGGTGCTGCCGCCCACGGTCGGCGGGGTCGCGCTGCTGCTCGGCTTCGGCCGGCGCGGGCTGCTCGGGCCCTGGTTGGAAGGCTCGTTCGGCATCACCCTGCCGTTCCACACCTCGGGCGCGGTGATCGCCGCGACGTTCGTGGCGATGCCGTTCCTGATCATCAGCCTCGAAGGCACCCTCGCGGGAATGCGGCCCGCCTACGAGGAGACCGCCGCGTCCCTGGGCGCCTCGCCGGTACGGGTGTTCCTCACCGTCACTCTGCCGATGGTCGCCCCGGGGCTCGCCGCGGGCGCCGCGCTGACCTGGGCGCGCGCCCTCGGCGAGTTCGGCGCCACGATCACCTTCGCCGGCAACCTTCCCGGCACCACCCAGACCCTTCCGCTCCAGGTCTATCTGCTGCTCCAGGACTCGCCGGAGGCCGCGACCTCGGTCTCCCTGCTGCTGCTGGCCATCGCGATGGCCGTACTGATCGCCCTGCGTGGACGCTGGACGGGCGTGACGGCCGACCGCGCACCGGACCGTGCCCCGCGGTCGGACGACGCCGACGCGCTCTCCGTACCGTCCGGACCCTCCGGACCCTCCGCACTCTCCGTACCGTTCGCATCCTCCGTACCGTCCGGACCGGACGACACCGTCCTCACGGCGGACAAGGCCCCCGCCCCGGCCGAACATTGGCGACTGCACGCTGAGGTCACCGGCTTCAACCAGCTCGTCCTGGACGCCGAGCCCGGCACGACCATCGCCGTCGTCGGCCCCAACGGAGCCGGCAAGACGACGCTGCTGCGCGCCCTCCTCGGCCTCACCCCGCGCGCCCACGCCGAACTCCGGCTCGGTGACCGCGATGTCACCGCTCTCCCGCCGCACCGCCGCGGTGTCGCCTGGGTCCCGCAGGACGGCGCGCTCTTCCCCCATCTCAGCGCGCTCGCCAACACCGGCTACGGCCTGCGCGCCCATGGCGTCCCCCGCGCCGAGGCCCGCGGTAGCGCGCGGGAGTGGCTCGACCGGCTCGGTGTCGGGCATCTCGCCCACCGCAAGCCGCATCAACTCTCCGGCGGCCAGGCGCAGCGGGTCGCGCTGGCCCGCGCGCTCGCCGCCCGGCCCCGGCTGCTGCTCCTCGACGAGCCGCTCGCCGCACTCGACCAGACCACCCGGGCGCGCGTGCGGCACACCCTGCGCGGCCATCTCGACGGCTTCGGCGGGGTCTGTCTGATCGTCACCCATGACCCGGTCGAGGCCGTCTCGCTGGCCGACCGGGTCCTCGTACTCGACGACGGCAGGGTGCTCCAGGACGCCCCGCCCGCCGAGGTGACCCGTAACCCGCGCTCGCCGTGGGTGGCCCGGATGCTCGGGCGCAACGCCTGGCCCGGCAGGTCGGGGCCCGCCGGGTTCGAACTCACCGCCGGCGGGCGGCTGATCGTCGCGGAGCCGCCCGCCGAGGGTACGGAGGCCCTCGCGATCATCGCCCCGGAGGCCGTCTCCGTACACCGTGAGCGGCCCGTCGGCAGCCCCCGCAACGTCTGGCGGGGAACGGTACGCGAGATCACCGCCCTCGGCAGCAGGCTGCGCGTACTGATCACCTCGGACGAGGCCCCCGATCTGGTCGCCGAGATCACGCCGCAGTCCGCCGCCGAACTCGGCCTGGCCGACGGCGTATCCGTATGGACCAGTGTCAAGGCCACCGAGGTCACCCTCGTCGCCCTGTGAGACCGGGCCCGTCGGGGAGGTCCCGCCGGTGCCGAGGGCCTGACAGGGTGAGTACGCGGACCGAGCAGGGGAGCGAGCGATGTTGCTGCGTCAGCTGGAGTATCTGGTGGCACTCGCCAGGGAACGGCACTTCGCTCGGGCCGCGGCGGCCTGCTTCGTGTCGCAGCCCTCGCTGTCCGCGGCGATCCGCAAACTGGAACACGAACTGGACGTGCCCATCGTCCAGCGAGGCCGCCGCTTCGAGGGGCTGACCCCCGAGGGCGAACGGGTGCTGCTCTGGGCGCAGCGCATCCTCGCCGAGCGCGACGCCCTGCGCCATGAACTCTCCGCGATGCGCGACGGTCTGGCCGGCACCCTGCGGCTGGGCGCCATCCCCACCGCGCTGACCGCGGCCTCACTGCTCACCACGCCCTTCGTGGAACGTCATCCCCGCGCCCGGGTCTCGCTCGACTCCCTCTCCTCCCGGGAGATCGCCCAGCGGCTGGCCGAATTCGAGCTGGATATCGCGCTCACCTATCTGGACGACGACAGCCTCGGTCATGTCCGCAGGAGTCCGCTGTACGAGGAGCGCTATCTGCTGCTCACCCCGTACGACGGATCGATGACCGGCCGCCCGGCCGCCCGTTGGGCGGAGATCGCCGAGCTGCCGCTCTGCCTGCTCTCCCGGCAGATGCGCAACCGCCGGATCATGGACGAGTACTTCGCCGCGGAAGGCGTGACCACCGTGACCCCCGCCATCGAAACGGACTCCGTCGCCGGTCTGTACGCGCATCTCGCGGCCGGCCACTGGTCGAGCGTCATCTCCCATGCCTGGCTGCACATGTTCGGGGTTCCCGACGGGATGCGGGTGATCCCGCTGGAACACCCGGCGCACGGCCCGCGGGTGGGCCTGGTCATCGCCGACCGCAGCCCCGAACCCGTGCTGGCCAGAGCCCTGTTGGAGATAGCCAGGGAGGCGGGCGTACGGGAGGCGCTGGACCGGCTCCTGGACACCTATCTCAGCCCGGCGGCCCCGTCCGGTGACTCGGGATAGCCGCGGCCTATCCCGAGATAGAAAGGTTCATTTTGACCACGACCCGGCGGCGCGACGAGGGTGGAGACATCTTCCCGCAGCAATGAATGAGGAGCCGCTGTCATGGCAAAGGTGCTGTGCGTGCTGTACGACGACCCGGTCGACGGATACCCCAAGACGTACGCCCGCGACGACCTTCCTCGTATCGACCACTACCCGGGCGGCCAGACCACCCCCACTCCGCAGGGCATCGACTTCACCCCCGGGCAGCTCCTCGGCAGTGTCTCCGGTGAGCTGGGGCTGCGTACGTTCCTGGAGTCCCGTGGCCACACCCTCGTCGTCACCTCGGACAAGGACCGGGACGGTTCGGTCTTCGACCGGGAGCTGGTCGACGCCGATGTGGTCATCTCGCAGCCGTTCTGGCCCGCCTATCTGACGGCCGAGCGCATCGCGAAGGCCCAGAACCTTAAGCTCGCCATCACGGCGGGCATCGGCTCCGACCATGTCGACCTCGACGCCGCCATCGCCAAGGGCGTCACCGTCGCGGAGGTCACGTACTGCAACAGCATCAGCGTCGCCGAGCACGTGGTGATGATGACGCTGTCGCTCGTACGGAACTACCTGCCCTCGCACCAGTGGGTACTGGACGGCGGCTGGAACATCGCGGACTGCGTCGCCCGGTCGTACGACCTGGAGGGCATGCAGGTCGGCACCGTGGCCGCGGGCCGGATCGGGCTCGCCGTCCTGCGCAGGCTGGCGCCGTTCGACGTCGGGCTGCACTACACCGACCGCCACCGGCTCCCCGAGGCCGTCGAGCAGGAGCTGGGGCTCACCTGGCACGAGAGCGCGGCCGCGATGGTCCCGCACTGCGACGTGGTCACGATCAACGCGCCCCTCCACCCCGAGACGGAGGGACTCTTCGGGGACGAGCTGCTCGCCACCATGAAGCGCGGTGCCTATCTCATCAACACCGCCCGCGCGAAGATCGCCGACCGCGACGCCATCGACCGCGCGCTGCGCAGCGGCCAGCTCGCCGGTTACGCGGGCGACGTGTGGTACCCGCAGCCCGCGCCGGCCGACCACCCCTGGCGGACCATGCCGCACCACGGCATGACCCCGCACATCTCCGGCTCCTCGCTCTCCGCCCAGGCCCGCTATGCCGCCGGGACCCGGGAGATCCTGGAGTCCTGGTTCGCGGGCACCCCGCTGCGCGACGAGTATCTGATCGTCGACAAGGGGGCGCTGGCCGGGGTCGGTGCCCACTCGTACTCAGTGAAGAACACCTGATCAAGAAGATCTGATCACCGTCATATCTCCTCGGGATAAGGGGATTTGACGTAGATTCAGCCGCTTCCGGCCACGCCCCTGGCCGGGGCGGCTGTGTCGCGTCCGCTCGCGTGTTCGGCACACTGGTGGCGTGTCCACACTTCCTCACCAGGTACAACAGGGCCTGCCGACGGGCCATATGGTCGTCTGCGGCGACGACACCCTGGCCCACCGGCTGGCGGGCGAGCTGCGCGACGTCTATGGCGAGCAGGTGACGCTCGTCATCCCGCCGGTACGCCCCTCCCGCCTCCCGCCCGCACCACTGGCCGGTCCGGGCAGAGCCTCGGCCCTCTTCGGACGGATGTCCGCGGCCATGGCCCGTACGGCCGCGACGCTCCCGGACCCGGCGGGGGAGGGGACCGGGCGGCCGGACGGTCCGCGTGTCCTGGAGGCGGCGGAACTCGGCGAGGACGTCCTCGCCGACGCCGGAGTGGACGAGGCGGCGGCGCTCGCTCTCGTCCATGACGACGACGAGATGAATATCCGGGTCGCGCTCGCCGCCCGCCGGCTCAACCCCCAGCTGCGGCTGGTCATCCGGCTCTACAACCGCAAGCTCGGCCAGCATCTGGAGGAGCTGCTCGACCAGGCGGCGGCCGTCGCCCTCCCCGGTCTCGACCGGGCGGCCCTGGACGCCACCACCACGGTCCTCTCGGACGCCGACACCGCCGCCCCCGCGCTGGCCGCCACCGCCGTCGCGGGGACCAGCAAGGTGATACGGGCCGACGGTCTGCTGCTGCGAGCCGTGGAGCGCAATCCGCCGGGGCCCGGCGAGGTCGCCGACCCGGGGCTGTGCACCCTCGCCCTGCTCTCCGCCACCACCAACGACCCGGCGGGGGCGGAGGGTTCGGACAACAGCGGCCAGGACGGCCCGCGACTGCTGCCCGACGACGCGAGCGCCGCCGCCGCCACCGGACGCGGCACGGTCGTGCTGGAAGCCGTCTCGCACGCCGCCCCCGACCTGCCGCGGCGCCGGCTCGCGGGCCGCGGCGCCCCGCTCGCCTCACTGTTCTCCCGCCGGCTGCGGTGGTCCTTCGCCGGGATCCTCGCCGCCGTACTCACCCTCGCGGTCGTCTCGTCGCTGGTCACCGAAGCCCATCCGCTGGGCGCGATGTACCTCACGCTGCTCGATCTCTTCGCCATCGGCGATCCCGCCGTGGGTGAGCCCGCGCCCCGGCAGGTCATGCAGCTCCTCGCCATGGTCACCGGAATCCTGCTGCTGCCCGTGGTGCTCGCGGCGGTCCTGGAGGCGCTCGGCACGTTCCGTACGGCATCGGCGCTGCGCCGGCCGCCGCGTGGTATCTCCGGCCATGTCGTACTCCTCGGACTCGGCAAGATCGGCAGCCGGGTGCTCGTACGCCTGCGTGAGCTGGGCATCCCGGTGGTGTGCGTGGAGGAGGACCCCGACGCGCGGGGGATCGCGCTCGCCCGCAGCCTGCGCGTGCCGACCGTCCTGGGCGATGTGACCCAGGAAGGGGTGCTGGAGGCGGCCAAGATCGAGCGGGCGCACGCCCTGCTCGCCCTCACCAGCGTCGACACCACCAATCTCGAAGCCGCGCTGTACGCGCGCTCCGTCGCCCCCGATCTGCGGGTGGCGCTGCGGCTGTACGACGACGACTTCGCGACCGCCGTCTACCGCACCCTGCGCGCGGCGCATCCCGGGGCGCTCACCCGCAGCCGCAGCGTCTCCACCCTGGCGGCCCCCGCCTTCGCCATCGCCATGATGGGGCGCCAGATCCTCGGGGCCATCCCGGTGGAACGCAAGGTGTTGCTGGTGGCCGCCATCGATGTGGCGGGTCATCCGCGGCTGGAGGGCCGTACGGTCGCGGAGGTGTTCCGGCCGGGCGCCTGGCGGGTCATCGCCCTGGACACCGCGGCGCCGGGGGACCGGGTGCCCGATCTCGCCGACACCCGGCTCGATCACGAGGAGCGGCGGCCGGCCGGGCTGGTCTGGGATCTGCACCCCGGCTATGTGCTGCACTCCCGGGACCGGGTGGTGCTGGCGGCCACCCGCAGGGGCCTGGCGGAACTGCTCGGGCGGCGGTCCGCCTCCCGGGCCCGCCCGGCGGGATGATCCCCGGCCTTCGCGGGTGCGGCGTGGCCCTCCGGCGCCGCGCCGTACCCGGCCCTACCGGGGATGCGGCGGGGCCCGGCGGGCACGAGAATGGCGAACACCGGATGAACGAGGAGGCGGCATGAACGCAGAGTCCACGGCGCGACCGGAGCCCGAGAGCGTGACCCCGGACCGGCTGCTGCACACCGGCGGGTGCGACCAGGTCACGGCCGAAGATCTCACGCTCGCCTCCGGCCGCGATCTCACCCCGGAGAACATCGAATGGGCCAGGCGCCGGCTGGCCGAGAGGGGTCGCGCGGCCATCGAGGAGCAGTTGCCCTGAGGGCTGTCCCGTTATCCCGGCTGTTGTCGTAGCGCGACCGCGACAGCCGCCATATCTCCGACCACGCGCCTCGCGCACCGAGCGCGCCCCACCGAGCGGTGAGGCGCGCTTCTCGTTGCCGTCGTCCCGCTGATTGCATCCGTAAGCTCGCGTCCTCCCCCGCGTCACCGAACTCGCCTACGCTCCCTCTCGGTTGACATGCCCAAGACATGCGCAACGGGAGGATCAAGGGATATGGCAAAGTTCCTTCGCACCACGGTGGCGGCCGGCGCCGTCGCCGTGCTCGCCTTCGCCACCACGTCGGCCGGTGCCGCCGACACGGGCGCGCTGCCGTACCCCTCCACCACCGGGGTCGGTGTCCACAACGCGTACGAGAAGGCCACCTTCCCGTACTTCGCGGACGCGCTGGACTCCGGGGCCGGGATGCTCGAACTCGACGTATGGACCAATGTGTTCGGCGCCTCCTGGCGTGTGTCCCACAGCAATCCGCTGGGCAATGACAACAACTGCGCCAACGCCGCCACGGTGAGCCAACTGCGTACCAACGCGAAGAACCGCGATCTGGCCGGCTGCCTGACCGACCTCAAGACCTGGCACGACGCCCACCAGGACCACCGGCCCATCGTCCTCAAGATCGAGATGAAGGACGGCTTCCAGGGGCAGGCCGGCCGCGGCCCCGCCGCCCTCGACGCGCTGCTCAACAGCGAGCTCGGCGACGCGCTCTACCGCCCCGCCGACCTGGTGGGCGACCGCGGCGACCTCGACCGGGCCGCCCAGGCGGGCGCCTGGCCGACGCGCGCGCAGATGGCCGGCAAGTTCATCGTCGAGCTGATCCCCGGCACGGTGGAGGAGCAGAATCCGCTCGACACCCTGTGGACCGACCGTGAGTACGCCACTCATCTGCGTGACCTCAAGGCGGCGGGCCGACTGAGCGAGGCCGCGGCCTTCCCCGCCGTCCACAAGGCCACCGCCGGTGATCCGCGCACCCGCTACACGGACGCGACGATCAGGCCCTGGTTCGTGTTCTTCGACGGCGACGCCTCCGCCTACGCGGCCGGCACGATCGACACCGCCTGGTACGCGCAGCGGAACTACTTCCTGCTGATGACGGACGCCCACAACGTCCCGCCGGCCATCGACGGCACCAACCCCACCGAGCAGCAGGCCCGCGACCGGCTGACGCTGCTGGCCCAGCGGAACGCCAGCCTGATCTCGGCGGACTGGCACGCGCTGGCGACGGTGCTCGCGACCGTCGTCCCGCGCGGCTGAGCCAGGGGAATCACACACGTCCCGGGGCCGGTACCGCTCGCCGGCCCCGGGGCTCGCGGCCAGGGGACGGCGTGGTCCCACAGCCATGTCCGTCCCGCGCTGTCAGCCGCCCTCCGTCACATCCCGGCCGTACGCCGCGAGGACCGTCTCGACCGTGTCCGCCTCCGTCGCGGACTTGTCCTCGCGGTAGCGGACCACCCGGGCGAAGCGCAGCGTCACGCCCGCCGGATAGCGGGACGAGCGCTGGAGCCCGTCGTACGCGATCTCGACCACCAGTTCAGGACGTACGGTCACGGTGAAGCCGTCGTCACGCACCGCCAGTTCCCGCAGACGTTCCGTCTGCCACTCCAGCATCTGGTCCGTCAGTCCCTTGAAGGTCTTGCCGAGCATCGCGAACGAGCCGTCCGGCCGGCGCGCGCCCAGATGCAGATTGGAGAGTCTGCCGGTGCGCCTGCCGTGCCCCCACTCCGCGGCGAGCACCACGAGATCCAGGGTGTGCACCGGTTTCACCTTCAGCCAGCCCGCCCCGCGCCGGCCCGCGCTGTAGGGGGTGTCGAGCGCCTTGAGCACCACACCCTCATGGCCCCGGGCCAGGGTGTCGCGCAGGAACGCCTCGGCGGCCCGCGCCTCCTCCCGGGCCGGGCCGGTGACCACGAGCCGTCGTACCCGCATCGGCGCGGGAACCAGCCGCGCCAGCGTCTCGTGCCGCTCCGCGCACGACAGTTCCAGCAGATCCTCGCCCCCGGCGGCGAGGACGTCGAAGAAGACGGGTGACAGCGGGACGGCCGCGGCGGCGGACTGTACGTCCATCCGCGAGCCGACCCGGCTCGCGATCTCCTGGAACGACCTCGGCCTGCCCTCCACGTCCAGCGCGATGACCTCCCCGTCCAGTACGAAGCGGTCGCCCGGCAGCCTCAGCGCGATCGCGGTCACCTCGGGCAGCCGGTCCGTGATGTCGTCGAGTGTGCGCGTGAAGATCCGTACCGTCGGCCCGTCGCGGTGCACCTGCACCCGGATGCCGTCCAGCTTCTCCTCGACGGCGCACTCCCCGAGCCGGTCGATCGCCTCCGCGACGCTCGCCGCGCTCTGCGCGAGCATCGGCAGTACGGGCCGCCCCACCGTGAGCAGGAACTCCTCCAGCACCCGTGGCCCCTCCGCCAGCAGCCGCTCCGCCACCTTCTGGAGGGAGCCGGCCAGCATCACGGCCCGGCGCACCGCGGCGGCCCGCGCGCCCGAGGTCTCCGCCAGGGCCTCGACGGCGACGGCGTCCAGCGCGCCCTGGCGCACCTCGCCGGAGATCAGTCCCACCAGGAAGCGCTGCTCCTCCTCGGTGGCCGCGCCCAGCAGTTCCTGGACCAGCCGTCGGCGCTCAGCCTGCGCCCCGCGGCCCGCCACGGCCGCGAGGGCGGTGAAGGTGGCATCGACCCGGTGCACGGTCAGCGTGGCGCGGTCCGCGGGCGGGGGCGGGTCCTTCAGCGCGTTCCAGCCGACCCCGATCCGGCCCTGTGGCAGCCGCCCGGCCAGATACGGGATGACGATGGGCACGTCCTCGGATCCCGCTGTACGGAAGAGTCCGGCCAGCAGGGAGATCTTCCGGGACCGGGCCGATGTCTCGGCGACCTCCCGGGAGACATGCGCGAGCGGTGCCAACAGCATGCTGCCATCGTGCTACGCCGCGCGCGCGTCCGCCCGTCGTGGCCGCATGCCCATCGGTGCGCGGGCCCGGCGAGATCCAGCGGGCCCGGCGGGATCCGGACGAAAGACCCTACGGGACAGCCCTTAGCCTGGGCGTACGAACGCACGGCCCACGACAGGCCCGGGAGGCGTGACATGAGCGAGACCGGCACCGGCGCCACCGATCCCGCCCCCGACCCCGGGCTCTTCGGACCCCGTTCGGTCACCTGGCAGCTGCACAGCGACCCGGTCATGTGGATCGCCGGCATCCGCGCCCTCTACCTCCAGGCGCTGCATCCCCGCGCGGTGCGCGGCGTGACCCAGAACAGCGATTTCCGGCGCGACGCCTGGGGCAGGCTGCGCCGTACCGCCGGATTCGTGGGCACCATCAGCTACGGCACGACCGAGGCCGCCGAGCGGGCCGGCGCCCGGGTCCGCGCCATCCACCGCCGCCTCACGGCCACCGACCCCGCGACGGGCGAGCGCTACGGCGTCGACGAAACGGGGTTGCTGCTCTGGGTGCACTGCGCCGAGGTCGACTCGTATCTCCAGGTCGTGCGCCGCTCCGGCATCCCGCTCGGCGACGCGCTCGCCGACCGCTATGTGTCCGAACACCGCGAGGGCGCCCGGCTGGTCGGCCTCGATCCGGACCAGGTCCCGGCCACCACCGCCGAGCTGGCCGAGTACTTCGCACAGGTGCGTCCCGAGCTGGCCTGCGGACCCGAGGCGCGTGAGATCGACGACTTCCTGCGCAGGCCGCCGGTCCCGGCCCTGCTCGTCCCGGCCCGTGGGCTGCTGTGGCGACGGGTGGCCGCGCTCGCCTACGCGTCGCTGCCGCCGTACGCCCACGAGCTGTACGGCAGACCCGCGCCCGATCCGGAGACCGTCACCCACCGGCTCACCGCGACCGGAAACCTGCTGCGCCTCATTCCCGCCCGGGTGCGGTGGCAGCTGCCGCCCAAGCACATTCTCCGGGCAATGGCCAGGCTCGGCCCCGACACCCGCCCCGCCCCGTACACACTCCAGGACGGGACGGCCATACTGGACGGGCCGGGGAGGGCGCAGCGAGGGGACGGGGGCGACAGCACGCGATGGCGGACACCAGGCTGATCCAAGGCCGCTACCGGCTGCTCGATCAGATCGGGCGCGGGGGGATGGGCGAGGTATGGCGGGCCCGCGACGAGTCGCTCGGCAGGCAGGTCGCGGTCAAGTGCCTCAAGCCGCTGGGTCCGCAGCAGGACCAGTCCTTCACCCGGATCATGCGGGAGCGGTTCCGCAGGGAGGCGCGGGTCGCGGCCGCTCTCCAGCACCGGGGAGTCACCGTCGTCCATGACTTCGGCGAGGACAACGGCGTGCTCTATCTCGTGATGGAGCTGCTCGACGGACGCAACCTCAGCCAGCTGCTCGAGGACAATCAGCAGCATCCGCTGCCGGTGCCCCATGTCGTCGACATCGCCGACCAGGTCGCGGACGCCCTCGCGTACACCCACGGCCAGGGCATCATCCACCGCGACCTGAAGCCCGCCAACATCATGCGGCTCGCCGACGGCACGGTGAAGATCTGCGACTTCGGCATCGCACGGCTCGGCCACGACATCGGCTTCACCTCGCGACTGACCGGCACGGGCATCGCGATGGGCACCCCGCACTACATGTCGCCCGAGCAGATCGGCGCCGGCCATGTCGATCACCGCAGCGATCTCTACTCACTGGGCTGTGTGCTGTACGAGATCGCCACCGGCGCCCCGCCGTTCGATCTGGGCGACGCCTGGGCGGTACTGGTCGGCCACCGCGACACGATCCCCGAGCCGCCGCGCAAGCACCGGTCGGAACTACCGGAGTTCTTCGACCGGCTCGTCCTCGACCTGCTGGCCAAGACACCGGATGAGCGGCCCACCGACGCGGGGGATCTGCGGCGCCGGATCGGCGCCGCGCGCACGGCCCCGGGCCCGGCGGGCACGGTCCTGGGGAGCACGGCGCCCGGGAGCACGGGCCCGGTGAGCACCGGACCGCACACACCTCCGGCGTTCCCCGTGTGGGACAGGGGTCCCGCGCCCTACGGCGCGGGCGGCTCGGGGCCGCCGCCGGACGGTTCCCGGCTGCCGTCCTGGGCCCGCTCCATGACCACCGGTCACAAGGCGACCGGTGTGTCCGTGCTGCGGCCCACCCCGCCCGACCACACCGCGGGCCTCACCGGCGAGTGGACCCGCCCGGCCGATCCACGCGCCACCGCCGGAACGTATCCGGCCGCCGCGCGGCCCACCCCGTCCCCCGAGCAGCTCGCGGTCCTCGTCAGCCGGCACAACGCCGGTCTGAGCCTCGGCCGGCTCGGCCGCTGGGAGGAGGCGGGCGAGGTGCACCGCGCGGTCGCCGCTGAACGTGAATACGCCCTCGGCCCCGACCATCCCGACACCCTCGCCGGCCGGTACGAGGTCGGGTTCACGCTCAGCATGACCGGGCGTACCGGGGACGCGCTGCGCGAGTTCAGCCGCGTCGCGGAGGGGCGCGCCCGCGCGCTCGGCCCGGACCATCCGGACACGCTCGCGGCCCGCCAGGAGACGGCGTACGCGCTGGGGCAGCTCGGCCGGCACTTCGAGGCCCACGAGGTGTTCGCCGCGGTGCTCGCCTCCCGCGAGCGCACGATGGGCCCCGACCATCCGGACACCCTGCGCTGCCGCCACAACCTGGCGTACAACCTCAGCCGCCTCGGACGCCTGGAAGACGCGTACCGGCTGGCCCAAGCGGTCGCCGTGGCCCGCGCCCGGGTGCTCGGCGCCGACCATCCCGACACGCTGGTCAGCCAGTACGAGGTGGCCTACGCGCTGGGGCGGCTCGGCCGCTGGCCGGAGGCGCTGGGCGCCTACCGTGAGGTGGCCGCGGTCCGCGCCCGCGCGCTCGGCCCCGACCACCCCGACACGCTCTCCGCACGCTACGAGATCGGCATCAGCCTGGGACGGCTGGGCCGCAGCGAGGAGGCGCTCGATCTGTACCGCGGGCTCGTCGCCGACCGTGTCCGTATCCAGGGATCGCTGCACCCGGAGACCCTGCGGGCCCGGCACGGCTTCGGGGTCAACCTGGGCCGGCTCGCCCGCTGGGACGAGGCCCTCGCCGAGGCCCGCGAGGTGTGCGCCGCCCGGGAGCAGGTCCTCGGCCCCGAGCACCCCGACACCCTCGTCAGCCGCCGGGAGATCGCCGTCGGCCTGGGCTGGCTGGACCGCTGGCCCGAGGCCCTGACCGTCTACCGCAGGGTCGCCGAGGCCCGGGACCGGGTCCTGGGCCCCGTCCACCCGGACACCCTGGCGGCCAGGAACGACGAGGCGCACTGCCTGGAACAGCTGGGACGGGGAGCCGAGGCCGTGGAGCTGTACCGCCAGGTCGCGGCGTTGCGCCAGCAGCACGGCACCAGGGGCCGCTGAGCGGCTCAAGAGGCCACGCGCAGGTGGCGCGGCCTCCATCAGTCCTCCGACGGAGGCCGCGCGCACAGGTGGGGCGGCCTCCATCAGTCCTCCGACGCCACCCAGCCGGCCGCCTCGATACGCGCCGCGTCCTTGCGCCGCGCCTCGTCGAAGACCGGGCGCCCACCGTCCTCGATCCGCAGCCCGTCCACGTACGCGCCCCGTCCCACGTACAGCCGGTCCGTCGTGTACCGCCAGCGCAGCCGTACCGCCGTATCGCGCCAGGCCGCCAGATCCGCGGTCAGCCGGTGCCAGTCGCGCCCCGACCAGCCCGTGGCCGAACCCGCCGGGTGCGCCAGCGGCTCCTGCCCGGTGCCTACGGTCGTGAAGGGCACCGGCCGCCAGCTCTTCCCGGCGTCGGCCGACGCCTCCAGGAACAGCCCGTCCGCGTCCGGCTCGGTGTCCCACCACAGCGAACAGCGCAGCACCCCGGCGCGGGCAGTGACCGGGGGCAGGGTCAGCGTGGCCGTCGTGGTGCTCGCCATGCCCGAGAACCACGCGGTACGGCCGCGCGCGGGCCGCACCGCGACGGCGCGCGCCATCCGGTTGGCCGTCGCGACGCGCGGCGCGCTGCCGGACCGCCAGCTCCGCACGGGGTGCACCGAGTTGCCGAGCACGATCAGGAACGAGTCGGTCGTCGGGTCGAGGACGAGACTGGTGCCGGTGAACCCGGTGTGGCCCGCCGAGCTCGGGGTGGCCATCGCGCCCATGTACCAGTGCTGGTAGAGCTCGAAGCCCAGTCCGTGGGCGTCGCCGGGGAAGGCGGAGTTGAAGTCGGTGAACATCAGCTCCACGGACTCGGGCCGCAGGATCCGGGCCCGGCCGTACGCGCCGCCGTTGAGCAGCGTACGGGCGAGGATCGCCAGGTCCCAGGCGTGGGAGAAGACCCCGGCGTGGCCCGCGACCCCGCCGAGACTGTAGGCGTTCTCGTCGTGCACCTCGCCCCACACCAGCCCCCGGTCGAGCCCTGACCACGGCAGGCGCGCGTCCTCGGTGGCGGCGATCTTCGGTCTCCAGGAGGCGGGCGGGTTGTAGCGCGTGCGGTGCATCGCGAGCGGAGCGGTGATCTCGTCGCGGAGCAGGGTGTCCAGGGTGTGACCGGTGATCCGTTCCAGGATCAGCTGGAGCGAGATCAGATTGAGGTCCGAGTACAGATAGACCGTGCCGGGCGGGTTCACCGGGGCCTCGTTCCACAGCAACTGGAGCTTGCCCTCGTACGTCGGCGCCGCATAGAGCGGGACCCAGGCGCGGAAACCGGAGGTGTGCGTCAGCAGCTGGCGCACGGTCACGTCCTGCTTGCCCGCCCGCCCGAACTCCGGGAGATACGTGGTGACGCGGGCCGTCAGCTCCAGTGCTCCGCGCTCGATCTGCTGGACGGCGAGGATCGAGGTGAACAGTTTGGAGAGGGAGGCGAGATCGAAGACCGTGTCCTCGGCCATCGCGATCCGCCGCTCGGGGGGCAGCTCCACTCCGGTGTCGGTCTTCTCGTCGTACGCCGAGTAGCGCACGGCCGCACCGATCGGCCGGTGCAGGGCGACCGTTCCCCCGCGCGCGGCGAGCAGCACGGCGCCCGCGTACCAGGGGTGCGTGGGGGAGGGGCCGAGGAAGGCCGTCGCCTCGTCGACCAGTTGGTCCAGCCGGCCGGGGAGGAGACCGGCCCGCTCGGCGGAGCCGTGCCGCAGCGTCGTCCGTCGTGTGCTGCCGGACCCGCCACGCGGTTCTGCCGCGGCGGCGCGGGCCGGGCCGTCGGCGAACGGGATCGGCGCCACGGCGAGCGCCCCGCCCAGGGCCAGCACCCCGCCGCCCAGCCTGCGCCGGCTTATCCCACCGGGCCGCGCGCCCCCGCTCCGTACGTCGTTCCCCGCGCCGCCCTCGGTACCGCTCGTACCGCTCGCTCCCTGTCCGTCCGCCCGGTCCTGCGCCATTCGGCAGCCCTCCCCTGAACGTCGTCTCTTTCGGGACCTCACCGTCAGGACTCCTTACCACAGGGGAACTGACACCGCATCACGGGCGACGGGACGGAGTCGCCGTACGGTGCCGCCACCGCGCGCACCACCAGCACCTCTGGCAGCGTGTGGCGCATGAGGACGAGCGTCGGCATCAGGTCACTGGTGTCCCAGTGGCCCGTGGTGGTGCCCCTGCTCGCGTTGGTCGCGCTGGTCCTCAGCTGGGGGCGCAGCCTGTCGGGCTTCGCGGTCGCGCTTGTCGCCCTCTGTCTCGCGGGCGCCGTGCTCGCGGCCGTGCACCACGCCGAGGTCGTCGCCCACCGGGTGGGGGAACCCTTCGGCTCACTCGTCCTCGCTGTCGCGGTCACGGTCATCGAGGTGGCGCTCATCGTCACGTTGATGATCGACGGCGGCGACAAGACCGCCTCACTCGCCCGTGACACCGTCTTCGCCGCCGTCATGATCACCTGCAACGGCATTCTCGGCATCTGCCTGCTGGTCGGCGCGGTGCGCAGCAGGGTCGCCGTGTTCAACGCGGAGGGCACGGGCACCGCGCTGGCCACCGTCGCCACCCTGGCCACACTGACCCTGGTGATCCCGACGTTCACCACCAGCAAGCCGGGCGGCGAGTTCTCGTCCGCGCAGCTGGGCTTCGCCGCGGTCGCCTCACTCGTCCTGTACGGGCTCTTCGTCGCCGTACAGACCGTGCGTCACCGCGACTACTTCCTGCCCGTCACCCAGCAGGGGGAGGTACAGGAGGAGAGCTCGCACGCCCCGCTGCCCACCCGCCGTGCGGCCGTCCTGAGCCTGGTGATGCTGATCGTGGCGCTGATCGCCGTCGTCGGGGACGCGAAAGCGGTGTCCCCCACGATCGAGTCGGGTGTGGAGTCGGCCGGACTGCCACAGGCCGTGGTCGGTGTCGTCATCGCGCTGCTGGTGCTGCTGCCCGAGACCCTCGCCGCCGTACGCGCGGCCCGCCGCGAGCGCGTACAGACCAGCCTCAATCTGGCACTCGGCTCCGCGATAGCGAGCATCGGTCTGACGATCCCGGCCATCGCGCTCGCCACCATCTGGCTGAGCGGGCCGCTGGTGCTCGGGTTGGGCGCCGTCCATATGGTGCTGCTCGCGCTGACCGTGGTGGTGGGCGCCCTGACCGTCGCCCCGGGCCGGGCCACGCTGCTCCAGGGCGGGGTGCATCTGGGGATCTTCGCCGCGTTCGTCTTCCTCGCCATCAGCCCATGACCCGGACCATGACCTGGACCACGACCCGGACAGGACCCGGCGGGTCCGAGGGCCCGGGGGTTGACCCGGCCCGCGGCTGCCCGGAGGATCGCGCCATGAACGCCGAGGACCACACCGCGCCGGAATCCGACGACCCCCTGCGGGAGTTGCTCGACAGTACCGTCGACGGCGTGGTGCGCCGTTCTGCGGCCCGGGTGCCCGACCGCGTGGCCGTACGGTACGCGGACCGCACCTGGACCTACGCGGAGCTGGACACGGCCGTCTCCACCGCCGCCGCCGAGCTGCGCGGACACGGTCTCGCGGACGGCGACCGGGTGGCGTCGTACGGCCACAACTCGGACGTCTATCTGATCGCCTACCTCGCCTGCGCGCGGGCCGGGCTCGTCCACGTACCGGTCAATCAGCACCTCACCGGCGAGGACCTCGACTATCTCGTGAAGCAGTCGGGCAGCACGCTCGTGCTCGCGGATCCGGGCCTCGCCGCGCGAGTGCCCGGCGGCGTCCCGGTACGCGCGCTGCGTGACACCGACGACTCGCTGCTCGCGGCACTGGCCGCGCCGAGGCCGTACGAACGCGCCGGCGACCCCGGCGAGCTGTCCCAGCTGCTCTACACCTCGGGCACCACCGCGCTGCCCAAGGGCGCCATGATGACGCACCGCGCCCAAGTGCACGCGTACGCCAGCGCCATCACCGCCCTCGACCTGCGGGAGAGCGACCGGCCGGTCCACTCGCTGCCGCTCTACCACTCCGCCCAGATGCATGTCTTCCTGCTGCCGTATCTCGCGGTCGGCGCGGAGAACACGATCCTGGACGCACCCGACGCCGGGACGATCTTCGAACTCATCGGCGCGGGCCGTGCGGACAGTCTCTTCGCGCCGCCCACCGTGTGGATCGGCCTCTCGCGGCACCCCGAGTTCACCACGCGCGATCTGACCGCGCTGCGCAAGGCGTACTACGGTGCCTCGATCATGCCGGTGCCCGTACTGGAGCGGCTGCGCGCGCGGCTGCCCTCGCTCGCCTTCTACAACTGCTTCGGACAGAGCGAGATCGGCCCTCTCGCCACGGTCCTCGGACCCGACGAGCACGAGGGCCGGATGGACTCCTGCGGCAGGCCCGTCCGTCATGTCGAGGCACGGATCGTCGACGAGAGCGGCGAGGACGTTCCGGACGGGACGGCGGGCGAGGTCGTCTACCGGTCGCCACAGCTCTGCGCGGGGTACTGGGACAAGTCGGAGGAGACGGCGGAGGCGTTCCGCGACGGCTGGTTCCGCTCCGGGGATCTCGCCGTGCGGGACGCCGAGGGTTACTACACGGTGGTGGACCGGGTGAAGGACGTCATCAACTCCGGTGGGGTGCTGGTCGCGTCCCGGCAGGTCGAGGACGCTCTCTACACCCATCCCGGCGTCGCCGAGACCGCGGTCGTCGGAGTGCCCGACGACTGCTGGATCGAGGCCGTCACCGCCGTCGTCGTCCCGCGCGGCGAGGTCACCGAGGCCGAACTCCTCGCCCACGCCCGCGAGAAGCTCGCCCACTTCAAGGCCCCGAAGCGGATCGTGTTCGTGGCGGCGCTGCCGCGCAACGCCAGCGGGAAGATCCTCAAGCGCGAGCTGCGCGACCGCCTCGGCCGCTCCTGAGGCGCCGCCCGGGATCCGCTCAGTGGGATCTGAGGTCCACGATCCGCTTGATCTTGCCCACCGAGCGCTCCAGGGTCTCCGGATCCACGACCTCCACCGCCACCGAGACCCCCACCCCGTCCTTGACGGCCGCGGCGATCGCCCGCACCGCGTCCGCGCGCTGCGCGGAGGTCGCGTCCGCGCGGGCCTCGGCCCGTACCGTCAGCGCGTCCATCCGGCCGTCGCGGGTCAGCCGGAGCTGGAAGTGCGGGGCCACCCCCGGCGTACGCAGCACGATCTCCTCGATCTGGGTGGGGAAGAGGTTCACCCCGCGCAGGATCACCATGTCGTCCGACCGGCCCGTGATCTTCTCCATCCGGCGGAAGACCCGGGCCGTGCCGGGCAGCAGCCGGGTGAGATCCCGGGTCCGGTAGCGGATCACCGGCATCGCCTCCTTGGTGAGCGAGGTGAAGACCAACTCGCCCTCCGCACCGTCCGGCAGCACCTCCCCGGTGAACGGATCGACCACTTCCGGATAGAAGTGGTCCTCCCAGATGTGCAGGCCGTCCTTCGTCTCCACACACTCCTGGGCGACCCCCGGGCCCATCACCTCCGACAGCCCGTAGATGTCGACCGCGTCGATCGCGAACCGCTCCTCGATCTCGCGCCGCATCTCCTCAGTCCAGGGCTCGGCGCCGAAGATGCCCACCTGGAGGGAGGTCGTACGGGGGTCCACGCCCTGGCGCTCGAACTCGTCGAGCAGCGTCAGCATGTACGACGGCGTCACCATGATGATCTCGGGGCGGAAGTCCTGGATCAGCTGGACCTGCCGGGCGGTCATGCCCCCGGACGCCGGGATCACCGTGCAGCCGAGCCGCTCGGCGCCGTAGTGCGCGCCGAGTCCGCCGGTGAAGAGCCCGTAGCCGTACGCCACATGGACCTTGTGCCCGGGGCGGCCGCCCGCCGCCCGGATCGAGCGGGCCACCACATCGGCCCAGGTGTCCAGATCCCGCTGGGTGTACCCGACGACGGTCGGCCGGCCCGTGGTGCCGCTGGAGGCGTGGATGCGCCGTACCTCGGACTGGTCCACGGCGAACATCCCGAACGGATAGTTGTCCCGCAGTTCCGCCTTGGCGGTGAACGGGAAGCGCGCCAGATCGGCGAGCGAGCGGCAGTCCTCGGGACGCAGCCCCGCCCGGTCGAAGGCCAGCCGGTAGTGGCCGACGTTCTCGTAGGCGTGCCGCAGTGTGGCGCGCAGCCGTTCCAGTTGCAGTACGGCCAGCTCCTCGCGGCTGAGCTGTTCCGCCGCGTCCAGCTGAGGTGTCATGGGCGCTCTCCCGGTCCCTCGGACAGTGCGGTCATCCGATCGACCGATCATTCGGTTGATCGTCCCGGGATCAGTAATTCAGGAGTGCCGACGAGCGTCAAGAGCCGCGACGAGGCCCACGCGGGGTGATCGCGCGGGCGGCCGAGGAGCGCGGCGCACCGTACCGGGGCGGTGTGCTGCCTGCCTCGGCGGCCCTGGTGGGCGGCGAACCGCGGCTGGACGCACCGCACATGACGGCGCCGCGGCTTCGTCCGCGGGGCATGGCCCGGTGCCGCGGCGCGGCCTGTCCGGGACCGACGCCGGTCGATAGGGTGGCCCAGGGACGACGCAGCGGGAGGAGCAGGACGTGGCTGAGAGCACCACCACCCATAAGCCGCTTTCGGGCTGGGACAAGCCGGAACTCGATCTGAGCAACGCGGACTGGCAGTCGAGCAGCCGGGGTACGGGTGACGTCCAGATCGCCTTCGTCGAGGGGTTCATCGCGATGCGCAACAGCGGCCGGCCGGAGAGCCCGTCGCTGATCTTCAGCCCGGCCGAGTGGCGGGCCTTCGTGATCAACGCGCGCGAGGGGGAGTTCGACCTCACCTGACGGAACGGGCCGATGGAGTCGGCGGGGCCGAAGGAGCGTGTCCCGGCCGACCGGGCGTGGGCGGCCGGCTCCGGTGAAGTGAAGCGAACCCGTACCATGGTGGGATGTCCTTTCTCCGCCGCCGCAGCGCCGCCACACCCGCGGGCCCGGACTTCGATGTCCTGGCCATGGACCCGGGTGACTGGCCCGGCAATCTGGGGGCGGGGCTGCTGCCCGCGCCCGATGGCAGCTGCCAGGGTGTCTTCCTCCGGTACGACCTGTTCGGTGGCCGCGGCCCCGCGATGATCATCGGTAATCTGCCCGCGGGGTCACCCGCCCGCGAGCTGGCCGACGGGCAGATTCCGTTCGAGGTGGCGCAACTGCTGCTGGCGCTGGAGAACGAGGAGCCGGTCGAGGTGACCGGCACCGAGGACATCCCGGTGATGCAGGGGGACAACCTCCTGATCGTGCGCCGCCTCAAGCTCTCGGAGAGCCGGATCTCCTGTGTGCAGTTCGACCGCAGCGACGATGTGCTGGTGACCATCGCCAGCTGGGACCGGCCCATCACGGACGATCTCTACGCGCTGCTGAAGCCGCTGCCCGCGGAGCTGTTCCAGCAGGGCTGACTCAGGGGCACAGCGGGGCTGAGTCAGGGGCACAGCGGGGCTGAGTCAGGGGCTCGGCAGGGCTGAGCCAGGAGCCGATCGCTCCCGCGCGGCGTGGATCATGGCCCTTTTCCGGCCGTGTTCTCACCGGCGGAAGCGAATTTGTCATGTCCCTTGCCATTTCAGTCATCGGACTTTTACCGTGCCTGCCATGACCCCTGGGATGAGCCGCAGAACCACGATCAAGTCCGCGCTTGGGGTAACGGGCGCACTGACGCTGGGCATTCCGGCAATATCCGGAGCCGCAGCCGCCGTTAACCCCTCCGATGAATTGACGCTCAGGTATCACACCCCCGCCGCCGACTGGGAGCGCGAGTCACTGCCCATCGGCAGTGGTGCGCTCGGTGCGAGCGTGTTCGGCACCCTCGCCACCGAGCGCCTCACTCTCAACGAGAAGACCCTGTGGACCGGCGGCCCCGGGGCCGCCGGCGGATACGACCACGGCAACTGGACCCAGCCCCGGCCCGGAATCCTCGCCTCCGTACAGCGACGCCTCGACACCGAGGGCAAGCTCACGCCGGAAGTCGTCGCCGCCGAACTCGGCCAGCCGAAACACGGTTTCGGCGCGTACCAGGTACTGGGCGATCTGGAACTGGCCGTACCGGGCGCCCCTTCGGCCCCCGACGGCTCCTACCGCCGTACCCTCGACCTCGCGTCCGCGCTCGCCGCCGTCACGTACACCCACCAAGGCGTCGCGTACACACGGGAGTTCTTCGCCTCCTACCCCGGCAAGGCCATCGTCGGCCGGTTCTCCGCCAACCAGCCGGGAAAGATCGGCTTCACCCTGCGCTACACCTCGCCGCGCGCCGACTTCACCGCCACGGCGAGCGGCGACCGGCTCACCGTCAGGGGCGCGCTCCAGGACAACGGGATGCGGTTCGAGACCCAGATCCGGGTACGGACCGACGGCGGCCGGGTCACCGCGGGGAACGGCACCCTCACGGTCACCGGTGCCAACAGCGCCTGGTTCGTCCTCGCCGCCGGTACGGACTACGCCGACACCTATCCGCGCTACCGGGGCGCCGACCCGCACGGAGCTGTCACCGGCGCGGTCGACGCGGCCGTCGGCCGCTCGTATGATGCCCTGCGCACCGCCCATGTGAACGACCACGGCGCGCTCTTCGGCCGGGTCTCCCTCGACATCGGCCAGCAACTCCCCGACCTGCCCACCAACCAGCTGCTGACCCAGTACACGGGGGGCTCCGGCGCCGCCGACCGGGCGCTCGAAGCGCTGTTCTTCCAGTACGGCCGCTACCTGCTCATCGCCTCCTCGCGGGCCGGCTCCCTGCCCGCGAACCTCCAGGGCGTGTGGAACAACGTCACCAACCCGCCCTGGTCGGCCGACTATCACGTCAACATCAACCTCCAGATGAACTACTGGCTCGCCGAGGTCACCAACCTTGCCGAGACCACGGCTCCGTACGACCGTTATGTCGAGGCGATGCGCGCGCCCGGCCGGGTGAGCGCGCGGGAGATCTTCGGCTCGGCCGGCTGGGTCGTACAGAACGAGACCAACCCGTTCGGCTTCACGGGCGTGCACAACTGGGCGACCTCGTTCTGGTTCCCGGAGGCCGCGGCCTGGCTCACCCAGCAGCTCTACGACCACTACCGGTTCAACGGCTCCACCGACTATCTGCGCTCCACCGCCTACCCGGTGATGAAGGAGGCCGCGGAGTTCTGGCTCGCCAATCTCCGCACCGACCCGCGCGACGGGAAGCTCGTCGTCACGCCCAGCTACTCACCGGAGCACGGGGACTTCACGGCGGGCGCGGCGATGTCCCAGCAGATCGTGCACGATCTGTTCACCAACACCCTGGAGGCCGCCAGGACCCTGGGGGACGCACCCGACTTCCGTACCCGGCTGGAGACCGCCCTCGCCAGCCTCGACCCCGGGCTCCGTATCGGCTCCTGGGGCCAGCTCCAGGAGTGGAAGACCGATGTCGACAGCCGGACCGACGACCACCGTCATGTGTCGCATCTCTTCGGGCTCCACCCGGGCCGGCAGATCGTCGCGGGCAGCACATGGGCGGAGGCGGCCAAGGTCTCACTGACCGCGCGCGGCGACGGCGGGACCGGCTGGAGCAAGGCATGGAAGATCAACTTCTGGGCGCGGCTGCGGGACGGCAACCACGCCCACAAGATGCTCTCGGAGCAGCTCAAGAGCTCCACCCTGCCCAACCTCTGGGACACCCACCCGCCCTTCCAGATCGACGGTAACTTCGGCGCCACCTCGGGGGTCGCCGAGATGCTGGTCCAGAGCCAGCACGGCCCGATCGAGATCCTGCCCGCCCTGCCCGCCTCCTGGCCGAACGGCCGGGTGACAGGCCTGCGGGCGCGCGGCGGCGTCACGCTCGACATCAGCTGGAGCGGCGGCAGGGCGAGCCGGATCACGCTGCGCGCGAGCCGTACGACGAACCTGACCCTGCGCAGCACACTGCTGCCCGGCGGCGAGCGGATCTTCCGGGCGACGGCGGGACAGACGTACGAGTTCACCCCGTAACGAGGACCTGTCCGAGTGGCTCGGCGCCGCGCTCGGGGGCCGGCCGCCCGACCCGATCTGTGGTCGGCGCGGCTGGGGCCCTGTCGGGAGCGGCCCCGGGCCATGCGGCTCCGCGATCGTATTCGTCGGCTCCCATGACCCACAGGAATCGAACGGTCACCGGGTGGCAGCGGGCCAGGACACCGTCAGGGAACCGAACCGTCTCCGGAAGGTGCGGGCACCGCGGCGGGCGCGCGTTCGTTTTCCCGTGTTGGACAGGACGACGACAGCGCCCGACCATGGAGGAGTACAACGAGAGCGCATGTTTCCGAGGTGCGTCGCCATGAAAAGGATCTCTCTCGGCTCTACCGGCCTCCAGGTCTCCCGCATCGCCATCGGCGTTCTGGTCTACAGCCCACTCGCCAGCGGTCTTCTCACCGGCCGCTTCGACGAGAGCACGACGTTCGAGGAGAGCGACTGGCGAAGCGAGTCCGCGGCGTTCACCGGGGACGCTCTGAAGCGCAATCCGGCAGTCGTGCGGCGGCTGGCGGAGTTCGCCCAGGAGCGCGGGATCACGGTCGCGCGGCTGGCCGTCGCCTGGGTGCTCGCACGGCCCGGCGTGCACGTGGCCATCGTCGGCGCGCGCGGCAGCGCCAACATCAAGGCGAGCGCCGCGGCCGTCGACGTCGAGCTGAGCGCCGAGGATCTCGCGCGCATCGACGACCTCACGGCCGATGCCGTCTCCATCGAGGGCGCCACACCCGAGGGTGTGATGTGATCCCGCGAGGTGAACCGTCCCTCCTGCGGAACCGGGCGGAATCGCGCAAGATGGGATGCACGACTGAAGGCCCGTACGCGGCCGTCCGCCCGACCGCCGGACCTTCATCGAGCGAAGGGACAGCATGGACAGCAATGGTCTGAACCCCGACGTCCTGCGCGAACTGCGAGCGCTGCGCACCTTTCCGGCCGTTTCCCTGACAATGCCCACGCACCGGCGCGAGCCCCACCACGAGCAGGACGGGGTACGGCTGCGCAATCTGCTCGCCGAGGCGGGACGCCGGCTGGAGGCCGAGCCGGATCTGGACAAGCGGTCACGCGCCGCCGTCAGAGGCCAGCTCGACAAGGCCGTCGCCGAGGTCGATCTGCGCCACCTGCTCGACGGCCTGCTGCTGCTCGCCGACGCCGGGGAGTTCCGGGTCTGGTATCTGCCGCGCGAGGTGCCCGAGCGCGTCGTCCTCTCCGACACCTATCTGACCCGGAATCTCGTGGCGGCGACCGCGCAGTCACGGCCGTTCTGGGTGCTGGCGATCGCCGCCGACCGCGCGACGCTCTGGAGCGGATCCGGTGAGTCGCTGCGCGAACACCGCGAGAACGGTTTTCCCATGACGCCTCCCGAGGAGACCTGGGACGTCGAACGCGAGGAACGGATCGGTGACACCCCGAGCACCTTCACCGACGAGGAGACCCGCCGTTTCCTCCGGTCCGTCGACGAGACCATGGGCGCGGTGCTGGCGCGCCGCCCCCGCCCGCTCCATCTCGTCGGCCTCGCCCCCGCGCTCGCCCTGCTGGAGGAGGCGGGCAACGCCACCCATACGGCCGTCGGACGGCTGGTCAAGGGCGGTCTGACGGACGGACCCGCCCCCGTCCTGCTGAAGGAACTCCGGCCCGTGGTCGAGGAGTACGCGCGCCGTGAGAAGGCCGACGTACTGACCCGGCTGGACGACGCCAAGGGCCGGCGCACCTTCGCCGCCGGGCTCGACGAGGTCTGGGAATCGGTGCGCGAGAAGCGGGCCGACCTGGTCGCGCTCGAAGAGCACTACCGCCGTACGGTCCGCGTCAGCGACAGCCATCTGATCCCGGTCGACGACGAGTCCACCGCAGAGCCCGACGTACGCGAGGACATCGTCGACGAGCTCGTCGAAGCGGCTCTGGACGGCGGCGCCGAGGTGGTGTTCCTCCCGGACGACACGCTCGCCGTCCACGACCGGATCGCCGCCGTCCTGCGCTACTGACTACTCGGTGCCGCGACCGCCCCGCGTACCCGGACAGACATATGCCGGGCGTCACCGGCTCCCCCCGCGGCCGGCGACGCCCGGCATCCCCCTGCCGGTTCGGTATCAGCGCGCCGGACGCACCTCCACATCGGTCGCCTTCACATAGGCGACCCGGTGCCCGAACTGGATCTCGTAGTACGTGTCCTCGCCCCGCACCACCCGGTGTCCGGCGGTGTCGAAGGCCGGCGCGAAGAAGTACTCGCTCGGTGCCTGGGCGCCCACCACATAGCGCTGGCCGGCGAGCAGCTTGTAGGGAAACGCCGAGACCGGCTGGACCGGAATCCCCTCCGGATAGGCCACGGCCTCCGGATAGGCCCGTCCGTACACCGGGATCTCCGCCAGCCCGGCCTTCGGCGTCAGCACCGACGCCTTGGCGCCCACGGCGGTCGGCTTCTTACGCGGGTTGTGGAACCACGCCTTCTGGCCGAGGTACCAGATCGCCGTCCAGTCGCCCTCGCGCCCGGCGACCGCGTACTGCTGGCCGGTCGAGGCACGGGCGCCCAGGTCATTGACGTCGATCGTGGAGTCCTTGCCGTCGGGCCGCAGCCCGATGTCCTTCACCAGCGGAGCGTCCGCGGCCGGGGCGGTGTGCAGCCGCACGGCGCCCGAGCCGTGCGGGGCGCAGGCCTGGCCCGCCTTCTCACAGCCGGTGTACGACGGCTGGTTGGCCGCGTAGTCCGGACGGATGGTGACCACGGACGCGTTCGCCCCCGCGGTCGCCCTGAACGGCTTGCCGAGCAGCTGGAAGTAGTGCGCCCAGTCCCAGTAGGGGCCCGGGTCGGTGTGCATCCCGGAGATCAACGCGGTGGTCGTGCCGGGCACATTGTCGTGGCCCAGGATGTGTTGACGGTCCAGCGGGATGTCGAACTTCTTCGCCAGATACCCGACCAGCCGGGCGGAGGTGCGGTACATCGCCTCCGTGTACCAGGCGTCCGGCGCGGCGAGGAAGCCCTCGTGTTCCAGACCCACGGACTTGGAGTTGGTGTACCAGTTGCCCGCGTGCCAGCCGACATCCTTGGTCGCCACATGCTGGGCGATATGCCCGTCGGACGAGCGCAACGTGTAGTTCCACGACACATATTTCGGGTCCTGGATCAGCTTGAGGGTGGTGTCCCAGGAGCCCTCGGTGTCATGAATGATGATGTAGTCGACCGACCCGGACTTCGGCCGGTCGGCCTTGTCGTGGTTGCCGTAGTCGCCCTCGCCGAACTCCGCGTACGGCGCCGGGATCCACTCGCAGGCGACCGTGCGGGGGCACTCGGCCCGCCCCGCGTCGGCCGTGCGCAGACCGAGCCGCGCCGTCTGTGAGGTGTCGGGGGAGACCTGGGGGGCCGCGCGCAGCGCCACCCGCTGGCCGCTGTCCGTCGTACGCCCCTCGCCGTTCCTGATCACGTCGTACACATCATTGGCGTAGGTCGCGGCCGTCGCGGAGTCGTCCGCCCCGGAGAACCGGGCCACCGCCCCGTACCAGTCGGCCGGATCGCCGCTCAGCGGCTGTCCCAGCTCCCGCTGGGCCGCGGCCAGCAGCGCCGCGCCACCCCGGACATTGGCGGCGGGGCTCCGCCGCAGCTCCTTGGCGGGCAGCCCGGTCAGCTCGGCGGCGCGGTCCAGGGTGCGCAGCCGGGCGGGCAGTTCGGAGGTTCTGGGCAACGGGGTCTCGGCGACGGTCTTCACCGCGCGCGAGCTGTCCCCGCGCGGGTCCTCCGTACCCTCCGAGTGGTGCGGCGCGTCGGCGAGCGCCGTCCTGGCGTCGGTCAGATGCATCGGGCCGTAGCCGCCGGTGACGCTCGGGGCTCCGCTGTGCGTGTCCCAGCGGGACTGGAGGTAGGAGACACCGAGCAGCACGCTCTGCGGCACCTGGTACCGCGCGGCGGCGGCGGCGAACTCACGCTGCAACGCACCGGATCCCGGCTGTTCCGCGGTGGCGGAGGGAGTGGCCGAGACCAGGGGCAGCAGCAGCGCGGCGGATGCCACGACACCCCCCGCTCGCAGCACGCGACCACGCGGGAATCTCGGTCGTGGGGGGACGGAACCTTGCAATGCAGCCTCCAGTGACGGGTGGTGCGAGAAGGGGCTCGCCGGGCCGACTGGACTACAGGGGTATCGGCTTCCGGACGATCCGTCAATCATCAGGCATGGAGGGGATTTCGACGGGGATTTCGCACGTCAGCATGGGTGTCACGGAGTTTCGCGGCGGTGGTGCCCGGGCCTGCGGCGCGTCAGTGGAATGGACCAATGATCAGATATCCGCCGCTGGGAACGGCCGGGAACGGCTGGGAGAGGCAGGGAGCGGCCGGATACGGCCCGGGAGTCACGCCGGACGCGCCGCGCGCCCCGTGGGTCTGTCTGCACGGGGCGCACGGCGCTGTTCGTTCTCACTCGGTACGGCCGGCCGGATCAGCGGGTCCCGACCGCCGCGCGTACGGCCCGCCGTGCCATCGCGCAGTCGTCGTGCAGCCGACGCAGCAGCAGCCGCTGCTCCTCTCCCGGCGTCAGACCGCTCTGCTGCGCGGGCGGCGACGGGCGGGCGGACGGGCCCGTACCGGGTGACGGCGTCTCACGCAGCGCGCGCTGCACCGCCGTCTCGTACATCCGGATCTCCCGGGTCAGTACGAGCATCAGATTGACCAGGAACGCGTCGCGCGCGACCGGTCCATCGGTCTGCGCGAGCTGACTGATGCGGCGGCGCGCCAGCGGGGCGTCCCCGAGCACCGCCCACAGCGTCGCCAGATCGTAGCCCGGCAGATACCAGCCCGCGTGCTCCCAGTCGACGAGCACCGGACCCGCCGGGGACAGCAGGATGTTGGAGAGCAGGGCGTCACCATGACAGAACTCCATGCCCTGTCTGGCGCCGGCCAGACCGTGCAGCAGCTTCCGCAGATCGCCCAGGTCCCGGTCGGTGAACAGCCCCAGCTCGTGATAGCGGGCGATCCGCGACGCGTAGTCGAGCGGCTTGTCGAACAGACCGGCCGGGGGCCGCCAGGTGTTCAGCCTGGAGATCGCGCCGAGTGCGGCCCGCAGATCGGCGCGGGGCGGCGCCTCCACCGGATGGCGGGTCAGCGCGGCGGCCCGTCCGGGCATCCGCTCGATCACCAGCGCGCAGTTCTCGGGGTCCGCGGCGATCAGCCGGGGTACCCGCACCGGCGGCCGGTGCCGGACGAAGGAGCGATAAGCGGCTATTTCGTGCCTGAACCGTTCGGTCCAGACCGGGGAGTGGTCCAGGAGGCACTTGGCGACCGCGTTGGCGCGCCCGGTGGTTCCGATGAGCAGAACGGAGCGCCCGCTGTGCCGCAGCACCTGCACGGGGTTGAACTCCGGGCAGACCCGGTGCACCGCCGTGATCGCCATGCGCAGCTGCGCGCCCTGGGGGCCGGACAAGTCGATTCTCCCGCTGAGCGGTTGGGTGACCGTCCCCGTCCTGAGCCGCGGCCGCCCCGCATGTGTGGGGTCCAGATATGGGCCGCTGCCAGGGGTGACCGTACGCTGCGACCGGGGCGGGGCGGACACGGAGGACGATGCTGTGTACATGGGCGATACAGATCCCTTCGTGTGCCGACGAATTACTCGCGCCTCCCGCCCGGCGGCCGTGAAGCACCCTGGGGAGTACGTCCGGCTGCCGGGCGGGATGGCGCGTTCCTACCCGACACCGTCGACCCCCTGGCACACGAGCTGGCGAAGCCTGGCGAACCGTGGCGAATAGTCGCCACGCGTCTGACAGGCGGTTACTGTCAACTCAGCCGAGAACCTGGGGGCTTGACGTGAGCGGAGAACCCAACACCCGTCTGTCGGATCTGTTCGGCCTGGCCGGCTGGTCCAAGGGCGAACTCGCGCGGCTGGTGAACCGGCAGGCGGCGGCCATGGGCCACCCCCAGCTGGCCACCGACACCTCGCGGGTGAGGCGTTGGATCGACATGGGGGAGACCCCGCGCGATCCCGTGCCGAGAGTGCTGGTAGCCCTGTTCACCGAGCGGCTCGGTCGTGTCGTGACCATCGAGGACCTCGGGTTCGTACGGAGCGGGCGCGCGGGGAAACGACGGGACGCCGGGAACGCGGACAACCCCGACGCCCTCCCCTGGGCGCCCGACCGGACGGCCGCGGTCCTCACCGAATTCACGGGAATGGACCTCATGCTCAACCGTCGCGGCTTGGTGGGCGCGGGTGCCGCGCTCACCGCAGGCTCAGCACTCACCAGCGCCATGCATGACTGGCTGCACTCCGACCCCGGACTCTCGTCCGATGCCCCCCGGATCGACGATCCCCTGCACGTGGACCCCGCCGGGTTCGACCGTTACGAGGCCGCCCCCATCGGGTCGCAGGAGATCGAGGCCCTGGAGCGCTCCGTCGAGGTGTTCCGCGCCTGGGACGCCGCCCGTGGCGGCGGACTCCAGCGCAAGGCGGTGGTGGGCCAGCTCAACGAGGTGGGCGGCATGCTCGCCTACCGTCACCCCGACCATCTCCAGCGGCGCCTCTGGGGCGTCGCCGCCAACCTCGCCGTGCTCGCCGGCTGGATGTCCCACGACATCGGTCTCGAACCCACGGCCCAGAAGTACTTCGTGATCGCCACTCACGCGGCGCGCGAGGGCGGCGACCGGCCCCGCGCGGGCGAGGCCCTGTCCAGGGCCGCTCGTCAGATGGTCCACCTCGGCAGGCCCGACGAGGCACTCGACCTGATGAAGCTCGCGGATTCGGGCTCGGGCGAGGAGGCTCTGCCCCGCACCCGCGCCATGCTGCGCACCATCGAGGCATGGGCGCACGCGTCCCTGGGCCGCGGCCAGGCCATGCGCCGCACCCTGGGTGAGGCGGAGGAACTCTTCGGCGCGGACGAGCAGGACGTCCCGTCGCCCTGCTGGATGCAGATGTTCGACGAGGCCGATCTCCACGGCATGGAGGCCCTGGCCTTCCGTACCCTCGCCGACCACGAGCCCGCGGCGGCGATCCCCGCGCAGCAGCACGCCAGGCGCGCGCTGGAGCTGCGCGGCAACGACCGGCAGCGCTCCAAGATCTTCGACTACATCTCGCTGGCGTCCGCCTGCTTCATCGCCGACGATCCCGAACAGGCCGACCGCTACGCGCGGCTGGCGCTGGTGTCGATGGGGGAGACCTCCTCGCACCGCACCTGGGACCGACTGCGGGAGATGTACCGGCTCACCGGTCAGTACGCGGGGTACGAGAGGATCGACGATCTGCGCGAGGAGCTGAAGCTGGCCATGCCCAAGGGGCCGGCGAAGCGGACGGGGAAGGCGGATGTCTAGAGCCCCTCTTCCGGGACCCGCTCTTCCGGGACACCCCCTCGCGGGCCGGCCGGGGATCTTCCGTCAGCCGGGGATCCTGATAACCATCAGACAGGCGGCGTCCGCACGTTCGGCCCTGTCGGACTCCTCGACGATCAACTGAGCACACTCACGCGCGGAGCGGGTACCGGCCACCCGGGGCGCCAGTTCGACGAGGTGCTCGCGTGCCGGCCCGTCGCTGTGCAGCACCAGCAGATCCCCGGGCCGCAGCTGGACTTCGGCCTGCTCGTACACGGCCCCCGAGGTCGCCCCGAGCAGTACGCCGTCCGGCGGCGTGAGCGCGTGCCCCGTCCCGTCGCGGAACAGCAGCGGGGCGGGGTGGCCCGCCTGCGCCCAGGAGAGGATCCGGGTCTCCGGGTCGTAGCGGGAGCAGAGCGCGCTGCCCAGCGCGGGCTGTTCCGAGGACTCCAGCAGCTGGTTGAGATGGCCGAGCAGGGCCCCGGGCGCGATGCCGGCCACGGCCATTCCGCGCAGCGCCCCCAGCAGCATCGCCATCGAGGAGGCCCCGGCCACACCGCGGCCGGTCAGCTCGCCGATGGTCAACAGCGACTCCCCGCAGGGAAGTTCAAGAGCGTCGAACCAGTGACCACCGGTCGCCGGGTGCGCCGCGGCGGGGAGCCTGCGGGCGGCCAGGTCCAGCGCGTCGGGCCCGCTCCTCGGCCCATACGAGGAGCCGTGCCAGGCGGGGAGAACCGCCTCGTGCAACTCGGCCACCAGCCGGTGTTCGGTCCGCGCGAGATGGTGTTCGCGCCGGAGGGAGTCACGGGAGTCGCGTACGGACTGCTCGCCGTGGCGCAGCGCGCTGACGTCACGCAGCACCGCCCACATGGAGGCGGTGCAGCCATCGGTGTCGAGGACGGGCTCGCCCATCATGTGCAGCGTACGGACCCCGCTGTCGGCCCCGACGATCCTGAACTCGCCGTCGATGGGCTTCCCGTCGATCAGACAGTCCGTCACCATCGCGGTGAGCAGCGCTTGGTCGTCGGGGAACACCAGGGACGGCAGTTCGTCGAGCGACAGCGGCCCGCTCTCCGGCTCGCGCCCGAGGATCCGGAACAGTTCGTCCGACCAACTGATCTCGTCGGTCAGGAGGTTCCACTCCCCGCTGCCCACCCGGCCGAGCGGCGACTCCGAGCCGTCCTGGGCGGGGTCCTGGCCCGGGGAAGCGTCCCGCGCCGGACGGTCCGGCGCGTCTTCCGTGTCCGGCGTGCCTGCCTTGAGCTGGTCCAAGTGGGAGCCCAGATGGTCCAGTTGACGTATCGCCAGATCGCAGAGTGCGCGCTGCCAGCGCCAGAGCGTGTTGCCGTCGTCGACCTCGGTGTCCCGGCGTACGGCGTCCACGTCACCGCGCAGCCGGCGGGTCCGGGTGATGAGCGCGTCCACCGTTCCCGGCTCGGCGGGCTGCGGGACGGGGCGGTCCGCGAACAGAGGGGACGGCATCTCGTACTCCGATACGGGGTGGCACGGGCTGTCGGTGGGGGGACCGCTACGACTGTCGCACAGGCGCCGGAGGCACGTAAGGCGTTTGGCAACACTCGGGTCGATCATGCCTTTGGCATATGCCGCAGGCTGTGCTTCTCGCATTCATGCACCCTCGGCGGACCGGCCTTTCGCCGTACGCCTCGCCGACGCCTTCGCCCGGACAGGACCTAGGTGACCGGCATACGGTGGAGCGCCACCAGCAGCCGCCAGATCCGTGCCGCGATGCCCTCCGGCGTGTCCTCGATCAGCCCGTGCAGCCAGTCCGCCAGCACTCCGGCGAAGGCGGCGGCCACCGCCGACGCGATCAGCTCGGGGGCGGGCGCCCCGGCCAGGGTCCGCTCGACGCGGCTGCGCTCCCGCAGTTCGCGGTGGAGCAACTCGCCGAGCGGGCCGCTCCCTCCCGGGCGCAGCAGCGTCCGGTAGAGCGCGGCATGCGGAGTGAGACCGGTGAAGAAAGAGGTCAGCGCGGGAGGAGGGACGCGTGGATCGGGGGCGCCGCGCCAGGCGTGCAGAGCGTCCACCGCGTCCCGTACCACCTCCGCGCAGGCGTCGACCGCCAGCGTCCGCAGGTCGGGGTAGTGCAGATAGAACGTGGCCCTGCCCATCCCGGCGCGGCGCACCAGAGCGGCGACTCCGACCTCCTCGAACGGGCGCTCCGCGCAGGCGTCGAGCAGGGCCTGCCGGAGCCTGGCCCGGGTTCTCGCCGTGCGGGGATCGCCCGTCGGCCCGCTCGCGGCCGGTCCCGCCGGTACGCCGGTCATCCCGCCGCCAGCACCGCGGCCAGGGTGACCGCGCCCGGCAGCGCCTGCACGAGCAGGATGCGCCTGTTCGCGGTGGCCCCGCCGTACACACCGGCGACGACCACGCAGATCAGGAAGAAGATCTGTACGCGGTACCCCGTCGGGTCCGAGGCGATCAGCCCCCATATCAGCCCGGCGGCCAGGAAGCCGTTGTAGAGACCCTGGTTGGCGGCGAGGGGCGCGGTCGCGCGGGCCATGTCGGCGTCGAATCCGGACAGTTCGCGGCCCGGCTTCCGCTCCCACAGGAACATCTCCAGCACCATCACATAGACGTGGAACACGGCCACCAGGCCGACCAGGACATTCGCGGCAGTCTGCATGATCGGGATCTCCTGTGACTCGGTTGGACAGGTGTCCATAAATCATAGACACCTGTCCAGGATGGCCTTCGGGCGGGGGTGCCGGTGGCCTTCGGGCGGGGACCGGTGGCTATGACAGCCGGAAGGCGTCGGCCAGCGCGTCCATCTGGGCCGTCAGCAGGGTGCTCGCCCGGTGTCCCATCCCTCCATACAGGCCGGACACCTCCAGGCTCACGGTGCCGTGCAGTTGGGACCAGGTCAGAACGGTCCCGGCGAGCGCCGCGCCCGCTCCCGCCGCCGGTGCGGCGTTGCCGGTGTGCTCCGTCAGCCAGTCGCGCACCGCGCCGTCGCCCCTGACCCACGCGTCCATCTCGGCGACGACCGGCCGTACCGCGTCGGTGGGTTCGGCGCCTGCGAACACCTTCAGGAACGGGCCGAGCGTGGCCCGCGCGCGCAGCAGGGTGTCGGGCGGTGCCGCGTACCCGGGGACCGGTGTCCCCTGGATCAGCAGATAGCGGTGGGGCTCGGCGACGGCCCAGTCGCGGTACGCGCCGGCCAGCACATGCAGGACGGCGCGGGCGCTCCCGGGCGGCGTGCCGGCCGCCGCGCGTTCCATGATCCGCGCCGCGTCGTCGTACGCGTCCCGGATCAGTGCGCTGAGCAGATCGTCGCGGCCGGCGAAGTACCGGTACAGCGCGGGCCCCGAGAGCCCCATCTCCTTGGCGATCCGGGTCAGCGCCACGGCCGGCACGCCGCCCTCGGCGAGCTGCTGGAGTGCCGCCGACTTGATCTCCGCGCGGGTCTGTTCGCGGTAGCGCGCCCGGGGGGTCTGTGCGGCGTCGGCCATGGCGTCCTCCTGTGTGCGTGACGGTGCCTCGTGGAGGTTACAGACCGTAGCTCCATGGAATCGGGCCCGGACCGGGACTCTTGTGATTCTCCATCGCGAGAGTTATGGTCTCTAACAGAAGTGAGAGCATGAAGCTTCGGTGGAGCCGCACGCTACTCCTCGAACCCCGTATTCCGAACGTCGAACTCCGAACTCCGAACGAGAGGGACTCGTCATGTCCGCTGCTGAACGCGACCTGCACACCGTGCTGGGGGCCGGCCCCGCCGGCACCACCCTCGCCGTCGAACTCGCCCGCCGCGGCCATCCCGTACGGCTGGTGGACCGCGCCGGGACGGGGGACCCCCTTGAAGGCGTGGAGCGGTTCGCGGCCGACGTGTCGACCCCGGAAGGGGGCCCGGCCGCGGTGGACGGCGCCGCCGTCGTGTATCACTGCGTGAACGTCGCCTATCACCTCCAGGTCGAGGTGATGCCGCGGATCCAGCGGGCGGTACTGGGCGCGGTGGAGACCACCGGCGCGCGCCTGGTGGTGCTGGACACCCTCTACCCGTACGGCGAGACGCATGGCGAGGTCATGACCGAGGACACGCCCTGGCGGACGATGTCGCGCAAGGGCCGGATGCGGGCGCGGCTCGACGAGGACTATCTCGCCGCGCACCGTGAGGGGCGGGTCCGCGCGGTGCTCGCCCGGTCGGCCGACTTCGTCGGTCCCGGCGTGCTCAACTCGACGCTGGGCGGGGCCGCCTTCCCGGCCGCCCTGACGGGGGGTGAGGTACTCGCCATGGGCGATATCGACTTGCCTCACAGCTATACGAACATCGGCGATGTGGCGACCGGACTGGCCACGCTCGGCGAGCGCCCGGAGGGCGACGGACGCGTCTGGCATCTGCCCACCGCGCCCGCCGTCACCACCCGCGAGATCCACGCGATGATCGAGCGGCGGGTGGGTGGCGCGCTCAAGACGGTCGTGCTCGACCGGCCGCGCCCCTTCGGGCCGTTCGACGAGATCTTCATGCGGGAGTACGAGGAGATGTTCTACCAGCACACCGAGGCGCAGATCGTGGACTCGTCGGCCTTCGAGCGGACGTTCGGGATCCGGCCCACCCCGCTGTCCGAGACCGTGGACACCACGCTGGACTGGTACCGCGGCCTGCTCGCCCGGTAGCCGGCACCGGTCCCGGGCCGGACGGCGGGCCGGGGCGGCGGGTCTTGGGGCGGGCCATGGGGCGGGCCGCGTACCGGGACACGTACCGCGGCAAGCCGAAGCCCCCGGGCGAAGCGTGTCCCGGGGGCTCGGCCAGCATTCCCCGCTGGGGGCGCTTGGAGTTAACGCGGCACAGTCTGGCACCGCGGGCGATCAGGCACGGGCAGGCCGCGCCGTGATCACCGGACGGCCTTCACGATCACCAGATGGCCTCCACCCATTCCGGGTGGTCGATGAACGGGTTGCGGTTGTGCTGGTACTGGTCGTAGATGACCTGGTTGCGGCGCTGCTCGAAGGCGTCCGGCGGGTCCTCGTCGTTCCACTGCTTGAGTACGGACAGCTTCCCCATCGCGGGGCTCGATCCGTTGTTGACCCGCTCGTTGGGTTCGAGATCGGGCCACGAGTCGTCGCCCTCGTACCGTACGGCCATGTACAGGATCATCCGGGCGACATCACCCTTCACCGCGTCGCGCGGCTCGAAGGAGTCGGAGTCCGTGTAGTTGCCGGGCGCGCCGGAGACCGCGCTGCCGCCGTTGTCGAAGTCCTTGTTCCCGCGTATGGAGTTGACGCGGACGTCCTCCGGGCGCAGATGGTGGACATCGGTGCCGGGGCCGGTCGCCTCGCCGAAGTCGCCGTGGGACTTGGCCCAGACGTGCTCGCGGTTCCACTGACCCGTGTTGCCGCCGTTGCTCGTCTTGGAGATGGACTTGCCGGTGTACAGCTCGATCACGTTCGACGAGTTCGCGGGGTCCTGGTCCGTGGCCTGGAGCGCCGTCCAGACCTGGGCGTAGGTGATCTTCGTCTGATTCTTGATGATCGAGTGCAGCGACGACTTGAGCGCGGTGCCGGTCTTGCCGATCGCGCCCTGGTAGTACGTGTCGTCGAGCGCGGCGGTGGCTGTGACGGTGACCGTGCGGGCCGGCGCGGTCTCCTGGGAGGCGATCGCGGGTGCGGCGGCCGCGGTGGTGGCGAGCACCGCGGTGGCGGCACAAAGAGCCAACAGCGTGCGTCGGGTGGGACGTTGACGACGGGACATGGCGGAGCTGTCCTCTCCGGCGGGACCACCGCTGCGCACGGCCACAGGGTGGGGGCGGTGCGGCGCGTGGTCGTGAAGTAACGGTTCAGCGGGAGCCTTCCACAGGGCATGTGGCCTCGCGTGAACGCCTCGTGTCGGTCATGTGCAGGTCAAGCTCGCCGTGCCCGTTCGGCGCCGGGGTGCCCGGTTGTGGAGGGTCTGCGTTCATATGGATGGGCGGTGGACATAAATCTGGTCAACTTTGGTCCATACCAGCTTCTTGACGACCCCTCGTCCCCTCCCTTAAATCAAGTATTGAAATAAGCGTCCGGGGCGGCTCTCCCCGAAGCTCCCCGACGTTGTGATGTCATGCGCATGACCCCCCACCCGAAGTGATGTGATGACTGTGCGAATCCCCATGGGACGCCGAATGGCGCTCTACGCGCTCGCTCTTCTCTGCTGTTCCAGCCTGGCGGCGGCTGTCCCCGCCACCGCGGCCCCCGCACCCGAACCACCGACCGCCGCGGCCGGGGCGGCGGCGGTCACGTTCTCCGACGACTTCAACGGCGCCGCGGGATCCGCCGTCGACGGCGGCAAGTGGCAGATCGAGACCGGCGACAACGTCAACAACCACGAACGGCAGTACTACACGGCGGGCAACAACAACGCCGCCCTCGACGGCCAGGGCAACCTGGTCATCACCGCGCGCAAGGACAACCCCGGCAACTACCAGTGCTGGTACGGCCGGTGCGAGTACACCTCGGCCCGGCTCAACACGTCCGGCAAGTTCACCTCGACCTACGGACGGGTCGAGGCCCGCATGAAGGTCCCGCGCGGACAGGGCATGTGGCCCGCGTTCTGGATGCTCGGGAACGACATCGGCAACGTCGGCTGGCCCAACAGCGGTGAGATCGACATCATGGAGAACGTCGGCTTCGAGCCCAGCACGGTCCACGGCACCCTGCACGGCCCCGGCTACTCCGGCTCGGGCGGCATCGGCGCCGGCTACACCCTGCCGAACGGACAGGCGTTCGCCGACGCGTTCCACACCTTCGCCATCGACTGGTCGCCCAACTCCATCACCTGGAGCGTCGACGGCAACGTCTACCAGACGCGCACCCCCGCCGATCTCGGCGGCCGCAGCTGGGTGTTCAACAAGCCCTTCTTCATCATCCTGAACCTCGCGGTCGGCGGCTACTGGCCCGGCGACCCCAACAGCAGCACCCCGTTCCCGTCCCAGCTCGTCGTCGACTACGTGCGCGTCAGCACGAACGACGGCGGTTCCGGCACCGGGGGCACGATCACCGGACTCGGCGGCAAGTGCATGGACGTGGCGTCCGCCAGCTCCGCCAACGGCACGCCCGTACAGCTCTACGACTGCAACGGCTCGGCCGCCCAGCGGTGGACCGTCGCCTCCGACGGCTCGCTCCGCGCGCTCGGCAAGTGCCTGGACGTGAAGGACAACAGCACGGCGGACGGTGCGCAGCTCCAGCTGTGGGACTGCGGCGGCGGCGCCAATCAGCGCTGGGCGGTCCCGGACGCCCGCGACATCGTGAACATCCAGGCCAACAAATGCATTGACGCGACCGGCAACAGCTCCGCCAACGGCACCCGGCTGCAGATCTGGACCTGCACGGGCGCCGCGAACCAGAAGTGGACGGTGAACCGCGCATGACGACGGTACGCACGCTCCGCAAGCCCCTCAGATCCCTCGCCCCGCTGGCCGCGCTGCCCCTCGTGATCGGCGCGTCGCTCATCACCGCCCCCACCCCCGCCACCGCGGCGGTCGCCGCCGTCGGCACGATCACGGGCCTGGGCGGCAAGTGCGTGGACGTGGCGTCCGGCAGCTCCGCGAACGGCGCGGCCGTACAGCTCTACGACTGCAACGGCTCGGCCGCCCAGCAGTGGGATGTCGCCTCCGACGGCTCGATCAGGGCCCTCGGGAAGTGCGTCGACGTCAAGGACAACAGCACCACGAACGGCGCGCAGCTCCAGCTCTGGGACTGCACGGGAGCCGCCAATCAGAAGTGGACCGTCTCCGCGGCCCGCGACATCGTGAACACCCAGGCGGACAAGTGCCTGGATGTGACCGGCAACAGCTCCGCCAACGGCACCCGGCTGCAGATCTGGACCTGCACCGGAGCGGCCAACCAGAAGTGGACCGCGCCGTCGGGCGGCGGCAACCCCGGCCCCAGCGGACCCATGGCGGTCGCGCCCTATATCTACAACGGCTGGGGCAGCCCGCCGAACCCGACCACCGTCATGAACGCGACCGGCGTGAAGTGGTTCACCCTGGCGTTCGTGCTCAGCAACGGCTACTGCAACCCCCAGTGGGACGGCGGACGGCCGCTGACCGGTGGGGTGGACCAGCAGACCATCAACACCGTGCGCGGCGCGGGCGGCGATGTCATCCCGTCCTTCGGCGGCTGGAGCGGCAACAAGCTGGAGAGCTCCTGCTCCAGCGCGGGTGAGCTGGCCGCGGCCTACCAGAAGGTCATCAACGCGTACGGCCTCAAGGCGATCGACATCGACATCGAGGCGGCCGCGTACGACAGCCCCACCGTGCAGCAGCGCACCGTGGACGCGCTCAAGACCATCAAGGCCAACAACCCCGGCATCAAGGTCTATGTCACCTTCGGCACCGGCCAGAACGGTCCGGACACCAGCCTGATCAACCGCGCTGCCGCCGCCGGTCTCACCGTCGACAGCTGGACGATCATGCCGTTCAACTTCGGCGGCGCCGGACAGAACATGGGCACGCTCACCACCCGCGCAGCCGAGGGCCTCAAGAACGCGGTCAAGAACGCGTACGGGTACAGCGACGACCAGACGTACCGCAGCATCGGCATCTCGTCGATGAACGGCATCACCGACAACAACGAGACGGTGACCGTCGCGGACTTCCGCACCATCCTCGCCTACGCGCAGCAGCACCACCTGGCCCGGCTGACCTTCTGGTCGGTCAACCGCGACCGGCCCTGCACCGGCGGCGGAGCCGACACCTGCTCCGGGGTGAGCCAGCAGGCGTGGGACTTCACCCGCGTCTTCGCCCAGTACGCCGGCTGACCGGGCGAGGAGCCTCCATGAACCGACACCCGTACGGCGGCGGACAGCCCCGCCGTCGGCTCTTCCCGCTCACCCTGCTGCTGACCGTGGTGGCCCTCTGCGCCTCCCTGATCGGCCTGCCCCAGCAGGAGGCCGCCGCGGGCACCACCGCGGCGGCGGCGCTGCCCACCGGCTGGACCACGATCAGCAACAAGGGCAACGGCAAGTGCGTGGACGCCCGCGCCGCGGCGACCGGCAACGGCACCGCGGTGCAGCAGTACGCCTGCAACGGCAGCCTCGCGCAGAACTGGTCCCTCACGGAGACCGGCGCCGGCTACGTCAGGGCGGGCAACCGCAACGCCGACAGCCAGGTCTGGGACGTCACCGACGTCTCGGCCGCCGACGCCGCCACGATCCAGCTCTGGACGTACAGCGGAGGCAACAACCAGCAGTGGCTGCCGGTGGCGGAGGCCGACGGCGCCTACCACTTCGTCAACCGCAACAGCGGCAAGTGCCTCGACGTACCGAGCGCCTCGACCGCCGACAGCGTCCAGCTCCAGCAGTACACCTGCAACGGATCCGCCGCCCAGTCCTTCCGGGTCCAGGCCGCCGATCCGCCGGCACCCCCCGGCACCCCGGATCTCGGTCCCAACGTCGTCGTCTTCGATCCGTCGATGTCGGCCTCCTCGATCCAGAACCGGGTGAACGCGACCTTCCAGCAGCAGGAGACCAATCAGTTCGGCGCCCAGCGCGCGGCCTTCCTGTTCAAACCGGGCACCTACGACGCCGATGTGAATGTCGGCTTCTACACCCAGGTGGCCGGCCTCGGGCTCTCGCCGGACGACGTCAATATCCGTGGCGCCGTCCATGTCGAGGCCGACTGGTTCCCGCCGCAGAACGCCACGCACAACTTCTGGCGCAGCGCCGAGAACCTCTCCGTCACCCCCACCACCGGCACCGACCGCTGGGCCGTCTCGCAGGCCGCCCCGTACCGCCGGATGCATGTCCGCGGCAACCTCGCGCTGGACGACGGCGGCTGGGCCAGCGGCGGATTCATGGCCGACTCGAAGGTGGACGGCCAGGTCAGGTCCGGTTCTCAGCAGCAGTGGCTGTCCCGGAACACCGAATGGGGCAGCTGGACGGGGTCCAACTGGAACATGGTGTTCGTCGGCGCCCAGAACGCGCCCGCGAACAGCTTCCCCAACCCGCCCTACACCACGGTCGACCAGACGCCGCAGGTGCGGGAGAAGCCCTTCCTGTACGTGGACTCGGTCGGCGCCTACCAGGTGTTCGTGCCCGCGCTGCGCGCCAACTCGAAGGGAACGACCTGGTCGGGCGGTGCTCCGGCGGGTACGTCGCTCCCGCTGGACCAGTTCTACATCGCCAAGCCCGGCGCGACGGCCGCGGACATGAACGCCGCGCTGGCGGCGGGCAAGAACCTGCTCGTCACCCCCGGCGTCTACCACCTCAACCAGACGCTGCGGATCACCCGTCCCGACACCGTCGTCCTCGGGCTCGGCCTCGCCACCCTCATCCCGGACAACGGCATCACCGCGGTGTCGGTCGCCGATGTGGACGGCGTCAAGGTGGCGGGTCTGCTCATCGACGCCGGGACGGTCAACTCCCAGCGGCTGATGGAGGTCGGCGCCGACGGCTCGAACGTGAGCCACGCCGCCAACCCCACCTCGCTGCACGATGTGTTCTTCCGCATCGGCGGCGCGGGCGTCGGCAAGGCGACCACCAGCCTGGTCGTCAACAGCCGCAATGTGATCGGCGACCATATGTGGATCTGGCGCGCGGATCACGGCAGCGGGGTCGGCTGGAACACCAACACGGCGGACACCGGTCTGGTCGTGAACGGCGCCGATGTCACGATGTACGGCCTGTTCGTCGAGCACTATCAGAAGCATCAGACGATCTGGAACGGCAACGGCGGCAGAACGTACTTCTACCAGAACGAGATGCCGTACGACCCGCCCAACCAGGCGGCCTGGATGAACGGCGCCACACAGGGATACGCCGCCTACAAGGTGGCCGACTCGGTGACCAGCCATCAGGCGTACGGCCTCGGCAGCTACTGCTTCTTCAACGTCAACAACAGCGTGACCGCGGAGCACGCGTTCGAAGTGCCCAATAACGCCAATGTCCGCTTCCGCAACATGGTGACGGTGTCGCTGGGCGGTACGGGCACCATCCGGCATGTCATCAACGACAGGGGAGGCCCGTCGAACTCGGCCACCAATGTGGCCAATCTCGTCAGCTATCCCTGATCGGGAAGACCAGGTCCAGGTCCTGACCTGACCTACGGACGGACCGACGAGGAGGAACACCCCGGGCGCCGACGCGACATGAGGCTGCCCGGGGTGTTCCTGTTCCTGTCCTCGCGGCGGTTCCCCGGGCACACCCCGGGCACACCCCGGGCACACCCCAGGCACACCCCAGGCGCACCCCGCGCGGAGCCGTGCGCGGTCGGGAAGCGGCTCAGGAGGCCGGTTCGACCTCCAGGAAGCGGCGTCGCCGCGGTCCCCGGTAGAGCAGGGCCTCCCACCCCAGGCGCGTCAGTACGGCGGCGCACTCGGTCAGGGCCCGCTCCTCGTCCTGGGCGGCCCCGCCGCCGTGCGGGCCGAGCCACTCCACCCGTACGACGGCGGGTGCCTCACCCACCCTCGCGGTGGCGGGCGGATCCTCCGCCTGTACGCGATACCCCGTCGCGACCCGCTGTCCCGAGCCGTCGACCGCGGACGCCGGCAGACCGGCGGCCTCCAGCGCGAGCGCGACGGCGCGCACCGGCCGCCGCCGCTCCCACTGCGCGGGGACCGCCGCCGGATCACCGGCCCCGCTGTGTGTCAGCCGTCTGATCTGGAGCAACCCCTCGAACGCGACCCGGACTTCGGCCGCCCGCGCCTGGGGCGTCGTCCCGCACACCGGGCCGTCGCCCGTCGCGGCCTCGAAGCCACCGGGACGCTCCGTACCCTCTTCTCCGCCTGCCATCCCCGCTGCCGTCCCCTTCCGCCCTCTTCCCCGACCGCGCCCCTGCCGGCCCCGGCAGGTGTCCGGACCGACAGAAGACCCCGACCGGACGGGGGACGCCGGTCGGGGTCGTCAAAAGGGAGAGCGTGGATGGCGGTCGCCTCGCGGCGATAGGCTCCATGGGGCTTCAGCCGAACGATCTTCCCCATGGGCGATTCTTTTATGGGGCCCGGGGACTCAGTTCCATCCACACCCTCAATCGATGCAACGGCGGGCCCCCGCCGATTGTTCCCGGGGGCGGGCGATCGGGACGAAAGCACCCAGCTGGGGTTCGAGTAGAACCACAGCTCCTTCCACGGGTCGGCGTCGCCCGGCGCATCCACCGCCGGGCCACTATGCACTGCATGTATACGCACTATGTATAGTGCGGTTATGTCATTCGGCCATGCCCTGTCAGGGCCAGTGAACCCTGCTCCGCCCTGCCCACTGTCCGCGGCGGTGTCCGCCCACGTGCGTCGCGTGTTCGGCACGTTCGGCGTGTTCCGCATGGCGTAGCCGGCTCACCGGCCCCTCCGGGCCCGCGGCCGAACCGACTTCACCCGGCGCGCCGTTCCGCGCGCCGGCTCCCACCCGGGCCCGGTGCGGGCTCAGCGCTGCGCGACTGAGGCCCTCTCTCCGACCGGCCACTCAGTCATTGGAAGAGGGATTTGTCATGCCAAAAAACACTTCGGCACTCGGCCTGAGGGCAGCGGGCGCCCTGGCGGCGGTCGCCTCGGTCGGCCTGGTGCTGAGCGGCTGCTCCGGGTACGACGCCAACTCGCCCGCCGACGCCAGAGGCGACGCCAAGAACGGGCCGAAGACCGCGGCCGGTGCGGTCGACTGCGCGAAGGAGCGCTGTATAGCCCTCACCTTCGACGCGGGACCGTCCGAGCACACCCCCGGACTGCTCGACATCCTCAAGAGGGAGAAGGTCCCCGCGACCTTCTTCCTGCTCGGCAAGAACCACGTCGTCAAACACCCCGACCTCGTGCGCCGTATCGCGGCCGAGGGCCATGAGGTGGCCAACCACACCTGGTCGCACAAGATCCTGACGGACCGGGACCCCGACGCCGTACGCGAGGAGCTCGCCCGTACGCAGGACGCCATAGCGGAGATCACCGGCCGCAAGCCCACGCTGATGCGCCCGCCGCAGGGCCGTACCGACGACGAGGTCACGCGGGTGAGCCGGGAACTCGGCCTCGCGCAGATCATGTGGAGCGCCACCGCCAAGGACTACTCGACGACGGACTCCAAGCTCATCAAGAAGCGCATCCTCGACCAGGCGGACCGTGACGGCATCATCCTGCTGCACGACATCTACGACGGCACCGTGCCCGCCGTCCCCGGGATCATCGAGGAGCTGAAGAAGCGCGGCTACACGTTCGTCACCGTCCCCCAGCTGCTGGCGCCGGGGCACGCCGAGCCGGGGAAGGTCTACAAGCCCTGACCTCGCGGGGCGTCCGACGACCGGGTGGCCGCGCGCTCTCAGGGCTTCCGGCGCCTCAGGACGGGAACTCGCTCTCGGGAACCTCGCTGGTGGTGGCGTTGCCACCGACCGTCTTGGCCAGCGAGAAGGTCAGCACGGTGTACTGCGTGCCCCCGCTGACCTCCACGGTCCTGAAGTCCGCCGTGTCGTCGAACTTCTCGAAGGAGCAGTCCCGCGTGAAGGACTTCTTCGAGGAGTTCCAGTCCGAGCCCGAGGTGAAGTACACGGTGTACGAGCCGTCGCCGACGCGGCGCACCGTCGTGCTGGCGCCCTCGCGTATGTACACCGTGAACGTGGTCTTCTCGCCGCGGGTCAGGGAGACCACCGCGTCGGAGTCCGTGCCGTTCCTGATGGTCAGCCGGCCCAGCCCGCCCGCACGGGCGTCCTTCACGAAGGCGCCATTGCCGAGCCGGCGGTGCTGCGGCTTCTCGGTACGGGGCAGCTTCAGCCGTACGGGGTAGCCGAGGCCGGTGAGCGTGGTGCCGGCTTCCCTGACACGCCCGGGACCGTCGGCCGAGCCCAGCTCGACGCGCGGTGAGGTGGCGCAGCGTCCTTCGCCGGCCCCCGCGTCCGCCAGGCTCTGGCTCAGATCGCGCAGCGAAGCGGCGAGGCCGGCGTTGCCGGCCACGGCGTCATCGGGGGCGCCGGTCGTCTCCAGCCCGCCGGCGGCGGTGGCGGCCGCGGTGGAGGCCGTACCGAGCGCCTGCGTCAGCGCGCGGCCCTCACTCGCGCGGTCGACAGCGCGCAGGGCCTTGTCGAGCGGGCCGAGCGTGGTGTCCAGCGCGCCGCGGTACGCGGCGGGGTCGACGGTCGGCGTAGGACTCGGCGTGGGCGTGCCGACCGCCGCCGAGGAACCCGGACCGTCGCTGTCACCGTCACCCCCCGAGCCGCACGCGGTCAGCGGTAACGCCACTGCCAGGACCACACCCGCCGCCGTGGCCCGTCCCCAGATGCGCGTGCGTATGTCACTCACCCTGCTGCCCCGTTTCCCCCCGCTCGCCCCAGGGCGAGCACCGAATGTCCAGGCTTCTCCGGTGCCGGACGGCTGTCAAGACGCCGCCGTGCGGCCACTGGTTCCCGTCCTGCTGGCGGTGGCGGAGGACCGGCCGTACGGTGAAAAAAAGGCGACTGACTCGAAGTGACCTGTGCGAGTGACCTGTGCGGTCGGACGGGCGGTGTGATGACGAACGGCGGAGAGGGCGTGGGCGGGTTCATCTGCAGTCATCTCGCGGATGTGCGGTCGGTGACTCCGGACAGCGGGGACAGCTGCACCGAGTGTGTGGCCATGGGCGACACCTGGGTGCACCTGCGGGAGTGCCAGGGGTGCGGTCACATCGGGTGCTGCGACTCCTCCAAGAACAAGCACGCCACCGCGCATTACAAGGCGTCCGGGCACCCGCTCATCCGTTCGTACGAGCCGGGTGAGGGCTGGTGGTGGTGTTACGAGGACGAGGTCGTCTTCGAGGTCGAGGGCGTTCCGCCGGTACGGACCGCCTGACCGCACACCCTGCACCGCCCTGCGGCTCCCGCGTCTCGGCCCCGTACGTCGTCGCCGTTCACCGGGCTCCACCTGAGGCCGAGGCTGAAGGCGCGGGGGAGGGGAGTGCCGAGGAGGAGAGGACGGCGGCGACGAAGGCGGCGAGTCGCTGACTGATCAGGTCGGGGGTGTCGCCGTCGGCGGCGAGGTGTTCGACCAGATCGGCCCGGGTCGCGGCCAGCAGGGCGTGCGCGGTGAATCCGCTGTCGCCGTGGCCGTCCCCGGGGAGCCGTTCCAGCAGGTCACGGATGACCGTGTGCCACCAGTCGTAGTAGGTGGTCCGATAGGGACTGCCGTCGGCGGGGCTCTCCAGGGCGAGCGCCAGATAGCGGCTGTCGAGTTTGAAACGGAGCAGGGCGTCGAGAATCGCCGCCACACGCTCGCGGGGCGGCGTCGCCGGGCCGAGCGGCGGCGGGCCGTTCTCGACGGCGTCGCGCAGCTCGGCCGTGTGCAGGTCGGCGAGCGCTCTGATCAGTCCCGTGCGGTCGCCGAACCGGCGGAAGAGCGTGCCCTTGCCGACACCGGCCGCGGCCGCGATCTCGTCCATCGAGACGCTGCCGGGTGACTGGTGGCGGGCGAACAGCTTGTCGGCCGCGGCCAGTACCGCCTCCCGGTTGCGGACGGCGTCCGCGCGTTCCTTGCGTCCAGTCATGGCGTCCTCGCTATCGCGTTCTCCGGATCCCGTTCTCCGGCGCTTGTGAAACGGACTGCCAGTCCGTATTGTTTACCGGACCGACAGTCCGCATTCTAACGGAAGCAGGGACCACTCATGGGTTCACTCATGCGCGAGACCGACGAGACCGACCGCACGACACCCGCCGCGCTGTATCGCCACAGTCTGCGGCTGCTGGTGGAGAAGGACATGGACGGCTGGGTCGGACTCTGGGCCGAGGACGGGCTCTTCGAGTTCCCGTTCGCGCCGCCCGGCGCCCCCGCTCGTATCGAGGGCCGCGAGGCGGTCGCCGACTACATACGTGACTACCCCCAGCACATCGACATCCACGACATCCCGTACCTGGAGATCCATGAGACCCGGGACCCCGAGACCATCGTGGTGGAAATGCGCACCGAGGGCCTGATCGTGGCCACCGGGGAGCCTTTCGACTTCTCGTACATCGCGGTGGTCACCGTGCGGCACGGCCGGATCACCCGCTACCGCGACTACTGGAACCCCCAGAAGATGCCCGCCTCCATGAAGCCCACGGCCCCCGCCACCAACCCGGCCTCCTCGACCGACTGACCACGCCCGACAGCGTCCGAACACACAGCGTCCGAACACTCCGGGAGACACCACATGACAGCTGGAACGGCCGACGACATGGCACCACGAGGGACAACACCCGGACCGACGACAGCCGACGACACCGTCCTGGTCACAGGCGCCGGCGGCAATACGGGCCGGCTCGTCGTCGCGGGGCTGACCGCGCTCGGCGTGTCCGTCCGGGCGGCGAGCCGCCGGGGGACCGCCGCGCCCGCCGGGGCCGGGCCGGAACTCTTCACCTCGGCACACTTCGACTGGCACGATCCCCGGACCCACACGGACGCCCTGGACGGCGTGGACCGGATCTATCTCGTACCGCCCATCGGCGCCGTCGAACCCGCCGACGTGATGGTGCCGTTCCTGCGGCGGGCGCGGGAGAGCGGGGTGCGCCGGGCGGTACTGCTGAGTTCGTCCGCGATCCCCGAGGGCGGCCCCGGGGCCGGACAGGTGCACGGTGCCCTGGCGGAGATCTTCCCCGAGTGGGCCGTACTGCAGCCGTCGTGGTTCATGCAGAACTTCATCGGCGGCCATCAGCACGGCGAGAGCATCCGCGCCCGTGACACCATCCTGACCGCGACGGACAAGGGCCGGGTCGGCTTCGTCGACGCGGCGGACATCGCCGCCGTCGCGGTGCGCGCCCTCATCGACGAGCCCGCGCACAACACGGCGCATGTCATCACCGGCCCGGAGGCGCTGAGTTACGACGACATCGCGGCCACGGTCGCGCGGGTGACCGGCCGGCCCGTACGGCACGACTCCGTGTCGTACGAGCAGCAGCGCGACCGCTTCGCCGCCGACATGCCCGCGGAGTTCGCCACACTGCTCGCGGACCTCGACCGGGCGATCGCCTCCGGCGTCGAGGACCGTACGACCCGCACGGTGGAAACGGTCACGGGCCGACCGCCCCGCTCCTTCGCGGACTTCGCCGAGGCCCACGCCTCTTCCTTCGTGGGCGACCGGGCCGACCGGGCCGACCGGGCTCAGCGTGACGTCGGTCCGGGCATCAGCCCGACGTCACGGTGAACAACGCGCCGTCGGGATCGCGCAGCGTCGCCTCGGAGGAGGTCCGCGACGGGTCCGGAGGTGAGAGCAGCGCGCCTCCGCCGTTGAGCGCCGCCGCCACCGAACCGGACACCTCCGGCACCCGGAAGTACACATGCCAGCGCGGGCGGATCCGCGGATCGGGCGTGGCCTGGACGGCGCCGCCGCGGATCTTGGCGACCACATGCTCGTCCTGCCGCAGTACCGCGTGGTCGTGTTCACGGACGAGGGTGAAACCGCCCTCGGTCTCCGGCGCCCAGCCGAGGACCTGGCTGTAGAACCTGGCCGCGTCGTCGGTGTCGCGGGTACGCAGCTCCAGCCAGGCCGGCGCGCTGCCGCGCCCCACGGTCCAGTCGGAGCGCACCGCGCCCTCCCAGATGCCGAACGCCGCGCCGTCGGGGTCCGTTGCCAGCGCGGCCCGGCCCGAGTGGAAGGCCAGCGGACCCACCGCGACCGTCGCCCCGCGCTCCCTGATCCGGGCCGCGGCCACGTCGACATCGGCCACCGCGAAGTACGGCGTCCAGGAGACGGCGACCTGGAGCGAGGCCGCCAGCGCGCCGATGCCCGCGACCGGCATTCCGTCGGACAGGGCGACACAGAAGTCGTCCCCCAGCCCCGCCGGCCGGTAGGTCCAGCCCAGCACATCGCCGTAAAAGGCCTGAGCGGCGGGCAGTTCACGGGAGAGCAGCGTCACCCAGCAGGGAGCTCCGGCCACCGTCTGTGAGGCAATCTTGTCCGGCTCCACGTCGCTCACTCCACCCTCGCCCCGACTCTTGTCACTCTCTGCTGCCACTACCTACTGCCCCCGTTCGGTGCCCCTACTCTGCCAGGCCCGGCACCACTTCCCCGCCGCGGGAGGCAGTTCCGGGGGTCCGCCGGCCCGCGGACCCCCGGAGCGACTCAGCGCAGAGCGGCGGCCGGAGCGGCGTCCGTCTTGGCTCGGGTGGGCTGCCAGAGCGTGGTGACCGGCTCCCAGACCGGGATGCCCGCGGGCGAGCCAAGGGAGGCGGCGTCGAACCGTGTGCCGTCATGCGAGGGGTCGCCCGCGACGGTCAGATACGCGACCGTACGGGAGTCCTCGGCGGCCGGGTCGATGGTGCGCACCGAGGCGTACGCGCTGCCTCCGGCGGTGAGCCTGTACGGCGCGCTCTCCACCGGCGGTACGGGCTGGGCCGTTCCGTCCAGGTCCCCGAAAGTGATGGTCGGGATACGGTCCACGACGCAGGCGCGGCCACTCTTGTTGGTGACGCTGATACGGACCTGGTTGACCACGCCGGACGCGGTCGCGGCCACCTCGACCGCGCCTTCGCGGCAGGTGGCGAGGGCCGCGGGCGCGAAGACCTCGGCGGGCGCGGGAACGGCGGCCGAGGCGCCGGTGGCGAGCAGGAGCACGGTGAGGGCGGCAGCCGCCGGGGCGACAAGGGCAGGACGGATACGCATGGGTGGTTTCCCCGTTTCGGTCGATCGGTGGTGAGCGGCGCAGCGCCGGACGGTGGACCGTCCGGTGTCGGTCGTGCTGTACCGCTTGCCTGGGATGACACGCGAACCGCCCTGGTGGTTGTGCGGTCCGGCGAGATTCGATCACAGGATCGCCCTGACTGGCGGCGCGTCAGCCGCCGTCCCGGGGAACGGTGTCCAGTACCTCCGCCGATCACCGTCGTTCGGGCCCCCGCGTTCGTCACGCTCAGGGTATGAGCCTCCCGAAGGGGCGTTCACACCGCGCTCGCACCCGCTCCCGCACCCGCTCCCGTTCCTGGACCTGTGCCGGCGTGCGCCGGTGTGTGCTCCCGGCCGCCGGGGTGCCGGTGACGCCAGAACCAGAACACGGCGGTGGACACCGACGCCCAGCCCGCCAGGACGGCGAAGGGGAACACATGCTGGGCGTTGCCGAAGTACACAGCGGTGTGGGTGGCGTTGACCGAGGCGCCCGGTGGCAGCCACCGTCCGATGTGTCCCAGCAGGGAGGGCAGCAGCGGCCAGGAGACGGCCCCGCCGGAGGAGGGATTGCCCAGCAGCACCATCAGCGCCCAGGTCGGAAGCATCGCCCACCGGCCCATAAGGGTGTTGAACATGGTGAAGACCATCCCGGACGTGAACATGGTGAACGCCAGGATCAGCCAGGACTCCACGAACGGAAGATCGAGCGCGCCGATCCCCCAGTCGACCACCGAGGCGATCGCGAAGGCGCCGAGCAGGGAGTACGCCACGATGAAGGCGATCCGTTCCCCGGGGTTGAGCTCGTTCGCGTTGACGCTCAGCTGAATCGCCCCGACGAAGCCGACGATCACGGCGGCGAGGGAGATGTAGAAGAGCGCCAGCCCGCGTGGATCGCCCTTCTGCAGCGGTTTGATGTCGCTGATCCGTACGGGGAGTCCGACGGCCCTGGCCACGGGCAGGGCCGTCTCCGTGAGCAGTTGCGCCACGGAGGCCCCCGCCGCGCCGACCACCGCGAAATCGGCGCGGTCCGTACGGAACGTCAGAATCGCGAAGACCTGCTGCTCCTCCACCCCGTGCCGCGCCGCTGTGCCGCTCGGATAGCGACGGAGTTCGAGCGAGCCGTTGAGGGCCTTGTCCATGCCGTTCACGAACGCGGTGGCGTGTGCCGTTCCGGTGGGCCCCACCGCGCCGACGGGGATCCGGTGGGGCGTCGGATTCGCCATGTTGTACGTGTAGGAACCCGCGAAGAGCCCAGCGGCCGCGGCGATGATGAAGGTCAGGACGATCGCGGGGAGGAAGGGCGAGGCGGTGAAGGCGGACCACCGCTCGCCCATGGTCCGATGTCTGCCGTGCGCGCCGCCGGAGTGGGGGTGACCTTCATGATCCGCGTCCATGAAGGCACCGTAAACCACGCATATCGGAATAACCGCCCATGCCCTCCACCCTCGTCCGGCAGTCCAGGGGCGCGATTCAGCGCAGCAGAAGTTGCAGACCGCCGAGGGCGGTCGCCCCGATCACCAGCCGCTCGAAGAGCCGTTGGTCGATACGGTCCACGCACGCCTTGCCGATGAGGGCGCCCGGGAGGACGAAGAGCACGAGAGCGGCGTCCAGCAGCAGGGAGCGGCCGTCGACCAGGCCGAGTCCCACGCTGAAGGGCAGCTTGGAGGTATTGACGATCAGGAAGAACCACGCGGAGGTGCCGAGGAATCCGAGCTTCCGGAAGCCCGCGGAGAGCAGATAGAGCGACATGACGGGGCCGCCCGCGTTGGCGACCATGGTGGTGAATCCGCCGAGCACGCCGTACGAACGCGCCCTGAGGCGACCGGTGGTACCGGTGGACGATGCCGACGGTGCCTCTGGGCCGCCCTTCCCGGCGACCACTTCCGCCTGGTCCGTCCCCTCGCCGTCGGCCTGTTTCCCCTGTGTCTCTTCCGGCTTCTCCTTCGCGCTGTCCGCGCCGACGCGGCGGCGCCAGATCGTGACGCCCGCCATCATCAGGAGAATCGCGCCGATGGAGGTGCGGACAGCGGCGTCATCGGCCCAGAGCAGGAAGACGGTGCCCGCCACCACCCCCGCGGCGACCGCGGGAAACAGCCGCCACAGCGTCGGCCAGTGGGCATGCCGCCGATAGGTGAGCACGGCCAGCACATCACCGACGATCAGTATCGGCAGCAGTACGCCCGTCGACGTACGCGCCGGCAGCACGGCCGCGAATACGGCCAGACTGACCGTATTCGCGCCGCTCACCGCGGTCTTCGAGAAACCGACGAGCGCCGCCGCCGCGGCGAGCGCGGCAAATCCCCACCAAGATATGTCCATTTCGGCAACCGATGGTATGCCCCGGCGCGGGACCGCCACAGGGCAGGCGGCGCTCGAAGCGGGGCTCAGCCGGGTGCCGGCCGGGTCACCGGAGCGTTCAGCCGGCCGCCGCGCGCCAGCGCGAACACCGCTCCGGCGCAGGTCAGGCCCGTACAGGTCAGCACTGCCCAGGGCAGCCAGCGCGCATCATGGCGCTGTGCCGTATCCCACAGCACGCCCGTGCCCAGATTGCCGAGCGTGATGCCCAGCCCGGAGACGGTGTTGTAGAGGCCGTAGTGGGTGGCGACCAGCCGGCCGCCCGACAGCGCGACCACCGTGTCCATCTCGAACGGATAGACCACCGCGCTCCCGACGGCCAGTGCGACGACCGTCGCCACCAGCGCGGCGAGCGTCCACGGCCGCGCCGTATATCCCTCACCGGCGAGGACCAGAGCCGGCGGGACGAACGCCAGCCCCATGACGGTCAGCCCCCGCGTCAGCGCTCCCGGCGGACTCCAGCGCCGCGTGGCCCAGCGCGTCAGCCGGGTCTGCCCCACCACCGCCACGGCGGCCGAGACCACGAAGAGGCCGCCCGTGGCCTTCTCGGCGGCCGGCCCCAGCGCGTCGGCGGCGGCCAGCGGCAGCGCCAGATAGACCTGGAAGGTCAGTACGTACGAGCCGATCATCGCCAGCGAGAACAGCAGGAACGGCCGGTTGGCCAGCACCGTGCGCCACTGCGCGGACACCCCCTCGGGCCGCTCGCCCGCGCTCTCCCCGCCGCCCCGGGCGGGCAGCGCGCGCCACTGGAGCACGGTCAGCGCGGCGAAGATCACCGCCGCGACCACGCACACCAGCCGGAAGTCGGCGGCGAGCAGAACGAGACCCACCGGCGGCCCCAGCAACATCCCGGCCTGGTAGTAGACATTGAAGACCGCGAAGGCCTCGACCCGCCGCTCGCCCGCCTCGGCCGCCAGATACGCGCGTACCGCCGGGTTGAACAGCGCGCCCGCGAATCCGGTCGCCGCCGAGGCCACGATCAGCGCGGGCAGTTGGTCGACCCCTCCCAGCAGCGCGAAGCCGCCCGTGCGCAGCAGACAGCCGGCCATGATCGGCGCCTTGTAGCCGAAGCGGTCGGCGAGGGCGCCGCCGATCAGGAACATCCCCTGTTGCGAGAGCGTGCGTACGCCGAGGACCAGACCGACCGCCCAGGTGGCCAGCCCGAGCCCACCGGCCAGATGCGCCGCGAGATACGGCATGAGCATGTAGAAGGCGAGATTGATGGCGAACTGGTTCGCCATCAGCAGGCGTGCCGCGGGCGGAAAGGACCGGGTCGTGGCCCACAGGCCCGTCGTCCTGGCGTGTGCGCCGGGGGCGGTCATGGAGCCCTTCACCGGGCCACCCCCGCCAGGCCGCCGCCCGCTTCCGGGCCGGTCGTGGTGAGCGGGTCCACCACCGTGGTGCAGCGCGTCCACCGGGTGACGGTGCGTTCGGCGGGATGCGTGATCTCCCGCGGATGGTCGGTGGGCCGGTGGTCCAGCAGCCCGTGCTCACGGCAGTACGTGTCGTCGAAGACGGTCCCGACGTAACGCTGCGGCCCGTCCGGGAAGACCGCCACGATCCGCTCCCCGGGCGGCCGTACGGCGGCCAGCCAGCGCGCGACCAGGGCGACGGCCCCGACACTCCAGCCGCCCGTCGCGTACCGCGCCCGTGCCAGTGAACGCGCGGCCCAGACCGCTTCCGGGGCGGCCACCCAGTGCACCTCGTCGAAGAGTCCGTACGCCACATTGCGCGGATGGATGCTGCTGCCCAGACCGCGCATCAGCCGGGGCGCCGCGGGCTGGCCGAAGATGGTCGAGCCGGTGGTGTCGACGGCCACCACCCGCAGGGCGGGGAAGTGGTGGCGCAGCACAGTGGCGATCCCGGCGGAGTGCCCGCCCGTACCCACGCTCGCCACCAGGGTGTCGATCCGGCCCAGTTGGGACACCAACTCCTGGGCGAGCGGACGGTACGCGGCCACATTGTCCGGGTTGTGGTACTGATCCGGGCACCAGGAATCCGGATACACGGCGAGCAGCTCCGTCACCCGGCGCCGGCGGGCCTCCTGCCAACCGCCCACCGGATGCGGCGTCCGTACCAGCTCGATGTCCGCGCCGTACGCCCTCAGCAGCCCGGTCATCAGCGGTTCCATCCCCGGATCGGTGACGACGGTGACGGGATGGCCGAAGGTCACGCCGGCCAGCGCCAGCCCCAGGCCCAGCGTGCCGGAGGTGGATTCCACGATCCGTGCCCCGGGCAGCAGTTCGCCGCGTTCCCGGGCGCGCGCCACCATGTAGAGGGCAGTTCGGTCCTTGATTCCGCCGGGGTTGTGTCCCTCCAGCTTGGCCCAGAAGCCACGGCCGGGAGCCGTGAACGGGGCGCCGATCCACAGCGTCGGGGTGTCGCCGACCAGCGCCGCCGGGCTGTGGGCCGGCTGAGGGGCGGGGGAAATGTCGAAGTGGTCCATCGCGCAGAGCTCCAGTGGCCGGCCGCGCGTGGGCGCGCCCCGGCCGTGGTGAGGGGTGTGAGGGGTCGGAGAGCCCGGGGAGCCACCGGCGGTACGGGCGGGCGGTGCCGCTCGCCCGTACCGTCAGAGGCCCGGGGCCGTCGTCAGTTCCGCCACACACCCAGCGCCGCGCGCCGCCGCTGTTCCGCGCCCCGACCACCGCGGGCGTCCCCGCGCTCCGCATGGGCACGTGCGCTCATCGGGTTCCGCACGGCGGTGTCCGCCGCGTTCGGTCCGTCCACCGCGAGGGGTGCGGTGGAGGCGTCAGGGCGCTGCGGCAGGAGGCCCGGTTCATCCGTGTCGGTGCAGGAAGCCGCCCCATGGCTGGCCCGGCCGGCGCAGCCGGCCACCGGCGTGGCCGGGTGACCGGGAGCGGAGTACTGCGGCGCGACTGCCGCCGTGGGCGCCGCCGCGCTCCGGAGAGACGCGGCGGAGACCGGACCGTGCGCGCAGCCCAGCACATGCAGGAGCGCGGCCAGCACGGTGAGCAGGACGACGCAGGGTCTCGACCCGCGCCCGCTCTTCCCGTTCCTCACCGCACCGTTCATGTAGCGCAGCGTATGCGATCGCTCGCCCTACGTCGCAACCGGAGGGTGTTCGCCTCGGTCCCCTCGAACAGGGGGCCGCAAGCCGCGAGCGCGCGAAAACCCGGAGGACATCCGCCGCCGTCATCCGTAACGTCCTCGGTGGCGTGGCGCGCGACGACCGCGTCGGCTTCCACGAGTTGACGGATGTGACAGGCGTGACGGATGTGACGGGGATGACAGGTACGGGTATGGAGAACGCGACGCACGCTGTCGGCCGACCGATCCTCGATCTGCTGTCCCGGTACCGGACACGGGATCCGCGCGAGGCCGCCGACGTGGCCCGCGTTCGCGCGCTCGCGGAGGGCGCGGGTGATCCCTGGCTGCGTTCGATTCCGCTGCATGTGACGGCGTCCGCGCTGATCGTGCACCCCGCGAGCGGACGGGTGCTGATGCGCTGGCACGCGCGACAGCGCTCATGGCTCCAGGTCGGGGGCCACGGCGATCCGGGCGAGAGGGATCCCCGCGAAGTCGTGTTGCGGGAAGGCCATGAGGAGACCGGGCTCGGGGACCTGGTCCCGTATCCGGACGCGTCGCTCGCTCAGCTCGTACAGGTGGTGATCGTGCCGGTCGCGGCGGGCGGCGGTGAACCCGCGCACGAACACGCGGACCTCCGGTTCGTCCTGGCCACGGCCGACCCCGACGCGGCACGTCCGGAGAATCCCGACGCCCCGTTGCGCTGGATGACCCCGGCCGAGGCGCGCGAGGCCACCTCCGAGGAGAACGTCCGTGAAGCGCTGCGCCGGATGGAGGAGTTGCTGACCGTCGCCGCGGAGCGCGGCTGACCGGCGCAACGGCGCGGGCCGGGCGTCCTCAGACCGCGGCGTCGTCCGGTACCGGCGCCAGCGCGAACACACAGGCGACACCCGCCACCAGGACGGCCGCGAGCCCCACCACACCCGCCAGAGTCGTCTGAAGCAGCAATCGCGCCGGCCGCCGCCCCGCCCAGCATGGCCAGCAGCGAGCCGATCTTGCGGTGTGGTTTCGTACCCGTGCCCGCCCCGAGCACACTCTCCGCCGTGAGCCCGGTGAGCGTCTGGGTGAGGACGGTCGTCGTCAGATCCCGGGGGGCGAGCAGGCGCACCGTCGCGTTCTGCAGGCCGCAGCAACCGCCGAGCAGTGCGATGATGACCAGTCCCATCCGGCCCTCGGTGCCCAGCACCCCCGTACCGATCAGCAGGGCCGTCAGCGTGAGTCCGGCGGCCTGGCAGGCGAAGGCGCAGACGAGCCAGAACCGTGGCCGGCCGCCGAGGAACTTGCTGAGCTGCCCGCCGAGAAACGACCCCAGGACGAAAGCCGCCATGGCCACGATCGGTGCCACCACCGGCAGCTGGTACGCCGTCGCGACGGAGAAACCGAGGAAGACGACGTTGCCGGTCATATTGGCGACGAAGACATGTCCCAGCCGCAGATAGCTCACCGCATCCACGAGACCGGTCGCGAAGGTCATGGTCAGCAGGGCCCCTACGGCCCAACGTCGCGCCAGGGGAAGTTTTTCGGGCACGGGGGCACCTGCTTTCCTTCGCGCTTTCCCTCACCGGACACTCAACGGACACGGCTTCCGCGGACGGCTTCCGCGGACGGCATTCGTGGACGGCTTCCGCGCACGGCTTCCTGTACGGACCAACGGATCGAAACCCTAGCCCCGGCGTACCGGCCGCCCTGGCCGCACGACGCGGACCGGCGCCGCCGGCGCATGAGGTAAGAAGTAAGGGAACGGGCATGGCCGCCACGCCCGACCGCAGAGAAGGAGACGCCGTGCTCACGCCGCCCGGAAGCCCCGATGTTCCCCGTGACCGGGCCATACGTCCCGTACCTCCGGTGCTGAGGAACTGGGCGGGCAACATCACCTTCAACGCGGCGCGCGTCCACACGCCGTCCTCGGTGGAGCGGTTGCGGGAGATCGTCGCCGGGAGCGGCGCGGTGCGCGCTCTGGGCAGCGGCCACTCGTTCAACACCATCGCGGACACCCACGGCGATCTGGTCTCGGTGGCCGGGCTGCCCCGGATCGTGGAGATCGACGAGGCGGCCGCCACCGTCACGGTCAGCGCGGGTCTGCGGTTCGCCGAGTTCACCGGAGCCCTCCATCGGGCGGGCCTGGCCCTGCACAACCTCGGCTCGCTCCCGCACATCTCCGTCGCGGGAGCCTGCGCCACCGGAACGCACGGATCCGGGGCCGGCAACGGGACACTGGCCTCGGCGGTACGCGCGCTCGAACTCGTCACGGCGGACGGCGAACTGCTCGTCCTCGACCGGGACGACGCGGACTTCGCGGGGGCGGTGGTCGCCCTGGGCGCGGCCGGTATCGTCACCCGTATGACGCTGGACCTCGTACCCACGTACGACATCCGGCAGTGGGTGTACGAGGGACTCCCGTACGAGCACCTGCGCGAGCGGTTCGACGAGGTGCTCTCCGCCGCGTACAGCGTGAGCCTCTTCACCAGCTGGCGTACGGAGCGGATCGAGCTGATGTGGCTCAAGCAGCGCGTCGGCGACGGCGATCCGGATCCGGCGCCGGACCGCCGGTTCGGTGCCGTACGCGCCGACGGCCCCCGGCACCCGGTGCCCGGCATGGACCCGTGGACCTGTACGGAGCAGTCCGGCGTCCCCGGGCCGTGGCACGAACGACTGCCGCACTTCCGGCCCGAGTTCACTCCGAGCAGCGGCGACGAGCTCCAGAGCGAGTACTTCGTGGCACGGGAGGACGGACGGGCGGCCTTCGACGCGCTGGCCCGGATCCGGGAGCGCATCGCGCCGGTCCTCCAGATCGGTGAGATCCGGACGGTCGCGGCCGACGAACTATGGCTCAGTCCCGCCTATGGACGGGACACCGTGGCCTTCCACTTCACCTGGCACCCGGACACCGCGGCCGTCACGCCCGTGCTGGACGCGATCGAGGAAGCGCTGGCGCCGTTCGAGGTCAGACCGCACTGGGGGAAGCTGTTCACGATGGGCCCGGAGCGGGTCGGGGCGCTGTACGAGCGGTACGCCGACTTCGAGGCGCTGACGGCGAAGCTGGACCCGCGGGGCGTCTTCCGTAACGACCTGCTGGAACGGTACTTCCCGGGCGGGCGCGGATAGCGGCGGACGGCGGTCCCCGGCCGATCCGCACCACGTAAACATGGCGGGATTTACCCCGGAAGATCCTCCTATCCCGCCCTCGGGGATCACCGTTTTACGGCACGCTACTTACGTGAGCGCGAATCCCGGCGAGGCGGCGGACGATGAGGCGGCGGGCGACGAGTCCGCGGCCGACGAGTCCGCAGGCGAGTTGTTCGATGACGCGGCGGCCCGGCGGCTGCTGGAGCTGGGCGAGCGTGAGGAGGCGCTGCGGCGTAAGTTCCCGGTGAGCGGTCCGGACTGGGAACGGACGTCGGTCTCGCACTACACGGCGTATTCGGCGATGCTCCACGAGGACGGGGGCTGGCGGCAGCTCTTTCCGGCCGTTCCCGCCGAGGCGGAGGCCAGGACGGATCTCCGCGATGTGCTGCGGGTACGGGCCCTGGACGCGGGCGAGCTGGGGCCGCGCTTCACCCGGGCCGCCGAGGCGGTCGTACGCGGCGAGGACCAGGTGATCATCGGCGGTGATGTCTACCGCGTGGTGCGGATCGAGCAGACCATCATCATGACCGGCCATGGTCCGCAGCCGCCGCAGCCGCGGGACCAGGAGTTTCCCGAAGTGCTCGATGAACGTCCCGGTCCCCGGGGGCCGGGACGGGTACTGGACGACTGACCGGACCGAGCGGGCCCGCACGGCCCACGGGAGTACCGGACTCACCTCCGGCGTGCCACGACCAGGGCGCACCGGGGGCTGCCGTCGGGGCGCCGGCCGAGATCCGTCAGCGGGAGGAGTTCCGTGGTGAACCCCGTCCGGGCCAGTTCGTCCAGTACGTCGGGCAGCCTGAACGTGCGGTAGTACATGACGAACCGCGGATGCCAGAGCAGATTGCGCAGACGCATCGCCGTATCGAAGCCCCAGAGGGCCCAGTAGAGCGGGGAGCCGACGCGGGGCGGGGCCGGAACGGGAAAGACGAACAGGCCGCCCGGCCGCAGCACCGCGTGCGCCTGCGCGAACAGCACGGGCCGCTCGGCGGGCAAAAAATGACCGAACGCCCCGAAGCTGACGGCCAGATCGAAGACCGGCGCGAAGGGCAGGGCGCGCGCGTCGGCCCGTACCCAGTCCACGGCCGCCGAGGTGAATTCGGGGGAGGCGGCGTGGGACGCGGAGGACGCGGAGCGAGAAGGAGAGGCAGCGGCAGAAGCAGAGGCGGAAGCGGCGGCGAGCATGCCCGCGCTGAAGTCGACACCGGTCACGCGCTCGTCGCACAACCGCCGCAGCACCCCCACTCCGGCCCCGGTCCCACAGCAGATGTCGAGTCCCGTGGCGAACGGTCCGAGCGGCCGGACCGTGCGGACCGCCGCGTCCAGCAGATGAGCGGGCGTACGGAACGGCGTGTGGTCGAACTTGGGCGCCAGCAGGTCGTAGCCGTGCTCGATGGACGAGAACGCCTGCACGGCGAGTTCGCGAAGGGTCGGGCCCTGGGGTGTGAACATCAGGGCCCAGGGTAACGACAGGGCCCCACGCCTCGCCCCACGCGTCCTCAGAAGGTGCCGGACAGCGACTCCCGAGCCACCCCGATGCGTCGGACGGCGTCCCTGAGCCGGTCCGGGGGCTGGGTGAAGGGCAGGCGCAGCCAGCGCTCCAGCTGGTCCTGTACGCCGAAGTGGGCGCCCGGCGCGAGGAGCACGCCGTGCTGTTCCGCGGCGGCGACCAGACGCGAGCCGATCGGGGACGGCAGCCGGCACCAGAGGCTGACGCCGCCGTCCGGCAGCCGGAAGGTCCAGTCGGGGCACTCGGCGCGCAGCGCGGCGGCGAGGGTGTCGCGCCGCTCGCGCAGCTCACGGCGGCGCGTCCGCGCGTGGGGCGCCGCCGGATCGGCGAGGAGTTCGGACAGCCACAGCTGCTCGAAGAGCGGAGAGCCGAGGTCCAGCGAGACACGGCGCTCGCCGAGCCTCTCGACGAGTTCCCTAGGGGCCCTGATCCAGCCAATACGCAGGCCGCCCCAGTGCGACTTGGCGGGCGAGCCCACGGTGATCGTCCAGCGTGGCGCGAAGGCCGCCAGGGGCGGTGGTGCTTCTCCGTCCGTCCGGTCCGTGGAATGGCTGAGGTCGAGATCCACCGCTGATTCGTCCACGACGGTGTAGGTACGGGTGGCACGCAGTACGGCGCCCAGCCGCTCGCGGCCGGCCGCGTCCAGCCTGCGGCCGGTCGGATTGTGGAAGTCCACCATCAGATACGCCAGCCGGGGCGCGGTCTGCCGCACGGTCGCCTCGATACCGTCGATGTCCCAGGCGGGTGCGGCGAACGGGTCGACCGGCACCGGTACCGGCTGGGCCCGCGCGGCGGCTACGGCGGCGAACGCGTGCGGATAGCCGGGCTGTTCGACCAGAACCCGGTCACCCGGCCCCGCCAGCAGATGGAGCGCCAGCACAAATCCGTGGTGCGCACCGTTGGTGATCATGATCTCGGACGGCGCGGTGGGCAGCCCCCGCGCCGTGTACCGGGCGGCGAGCCGCTCGCGCAGCGACGGGATGCCCAGGTCGTCGTAGGTCTCGTCATGGAGCGCGTCCCGCATCGAGCGCCGCGCCGCCTCGAACGCGGGCAGCAGGCCCGGGACCGCGGCCGGGGACGCGCGGGCGAGATTGATCAGGCCCGAGCCGCCCGGCAGCCCGCTCGTATCGCCCCGTACACCGGGCGGAGCGGCGGTCCAGGATCCCGCGCCCTGGCGGGAGGCGATCAGACCACGGTCGCGGAGCCGGTCGAGGGCCGCGCCGATCATGGTTCGGCTGACGCCGAGGGCGGCGGCCAGCTCGCGTTCCGGAGGCAGGCGGATGCCCGGAGGCAGCCGGCCGTCGTGGACGAGGGCCGCGAGGGCGTCGGCCAGATCCTTCCCGCCGCTGCGGGGCCCGCCCGCACGCCAGCTCCCGAGGGTGTCGGCCAGCCGGGCGGCGGAGATACGGCCGGTCACGCGGCTGGGGAAGGGCGGAGTGGCACTCATGGCCCCACTGTATGCGGATTGGTCATGGAGGAAACTTCTCTCTGGAGGACCACTGTGGTGGAAAGAGAGCGAATTGGTCCTTCAGTCCGTGCCACGGTGCCGGTACGCGCGCGGCGGCACGGACATGAATGCCGTACCTGCTCAGAGATGGAGGTTGCGATGCAGCCGCCGCAGCGCGAGGGCCAGTTGCAGCCGCAGCCGTCCCCGCGGATCGTGCACCGGCCAGCCGAGCCAGTGCTCCGCCTGCGCCAGCCGGTCCTGGAGCGTGGAGTGATGCATGTTCAGCTCCGCGGCGGCGGCGCGCAGGCTCGTGGCGTAGGCGACCGTATGGAGTGTGCCGCCCGCCCAGGGGGCCGCGGTGATGGCGCGGTCCAGCGCCCGTACATCGGGAATCGGTTCCGTGTCCGGGCCGACGGAGGCCGCCAGCAGGGCGAGACCGCCCAGCTCGTCCGCGTACACCACCCTCGGCCCGGGATCCTGGTCGGTGCCCTCAGCGGTGAACCGCAGCGCGGTCCGGGCGGCCGCCGTGGACGCCGGCAGTTCGAGCACGGGCACCGCGGGACCGACGCCCACACGCCGGCCGCCGGGCAGCGGCGGCCGGGCTTCCGGGGCGTGCGCCGCCTCGATCACCGGTACATCCCCCGTGGGCGCCACCACCCGGGCCAGTGCCACGTTCCGCAGCCCGAGCAGGCCAGCCGCCCGCCACCGCGCCTGCTCCGGGGCTGACGCGTCGAGCAGCACCTCCACCGAGGCGGGATCGGTGACCGGGCCCGCCAGCGGCGCCCGGCCACGGGTCCGGTCGAGGACCCCCCGGGCGGCGGCCGCGGTCCGTTCCAGCACCATCGCGTGGACCCCGTTGGGCGGTCCCGCGCTCTCCAGCCAGAGCGCCGGGGCCCCGCCCGGCACCAGCGGGGCGGACATCCACGACGACAGCGCGTGTCCGGTGCGGTCCTGACGCACCCCGTCGGCGTCGACCCGGATACGTACGCCACGCTCGGCGTCCACCAGCCGGGCCGGGCAGCCCGACAGCACGGCGGCACCGCGCACCAGCGACTCCAGGCCGGCGCGGCCCTCGACCAGCCGGTCGAAGTACGCGATCACATGGAGGGCCGCGCCCGCGTCGGGGTCCAGCGCCGCAAGCTTGCCCGCGAGCTCCTTCACACCCACATCCTGCTTCTCCGAGCGGCCGGTGCCAACCATTCCGTTGCCTTTCCGGAGAATCCCGGCCCGTTCGCCCGTCCGCCGGCTTGTCCGGTCGCCTGTCCGGTCGCGGGTCCGGCCGCCGGTGCGCTCGTCAGCCGGCTGCCAGCAGTCTGCGCAACCACGTCAGCTGAGCGTTCCGCGCGTCCTGGGAGATCACCGCCTGCGGCACCAGGATCTCGAACCCGTGGAAGCCGCCCGGCCACACATGCAGTTCGGCTTGGCCACCGGCCTGCCACAGCCGGCCGGCGTATGTGACGTCCTCGTCCCGGAAGGTCTCCGCGGAACCGACGTCGATGAACGCGGGGGGCAGCCCCGACAGATCCTCGGCACGGGCGGGCGCGGCGTACGGGGAGACATCGGGGCCGCCGCGCCGGTCCCCGAGAAGCGCGGTCCATCCCGTGTGGTTCGCCGCCCTGTCCCACACCCCGAGGCCGGCCATCTGGAGACTGGAGGGCGTGTCGTTGCGGTCGTCGAGCATCGGGCACATCAGCATCTGCCCCGCCAGTGCGGGTCCGCCCCGGTCGCGTGCCAGCAGTGCGACGGCGGCGGCCAGGCCACCGCCCGCGCTGCCGCCGGCGACGATGATCCGGCCGGGGTCGATGCCGAGTTCGTCGGCGTGCTCCGCGGTCCAGACGAGTCCCGCGTAGACGTCCTCCACCGGCGCCGGGTGCGGGTGTTCGGGGGCCAGCCGGTACTCCACCGAGACGATCACCAGGTCGAGTTCCCGTGCCCAGTCGAGGAGGGGCACGACGCCGGACCTGTTGTCGCCGAGGATCATCCCGCCACCGTGGACGTGGTAGAGCGCGGGCAGCGAGGTGCCGGCCCCGGCCGGCCGGCCGATCAGCAGGGAGATGTCCGGCTCGCCCGGCGGGCCCGGCACCGTACGTTCCTCGATCTCGAACGCGCCGTCCTGCCGCAGGTCCTCGTCCGAGGGCCGGACCATGGTCTCGCTCCCGCGTATGGCGGGGATGTCATCGAGGTTCAGGGTGTCCATATGCTCACCGATGACACCGAGCGCCGCGGCGAGTTCCGGATCGAACGGCGGTGGCGGCGAACCGGCCCGGTCGGCCCGTATACCGGAGGACGGAGTGGCGTTCATGGGTACCTCCCTGCGTCGCGGTCACGTCCCTGTGACCGCCTGCCGCCATCCTGCCTCCGGGCCCGAGCCCGTCGGGAGTGCCAAACGGCGGAGATCGCCCGCCGGACGGCGGGTGCCGCACGGGCTGCGGGGCTGTGTGGGCCGTGCGGGGTGGGCGGCACGCGTCGGCCGGGGTGCCGGGGGCGCCCCAGGCCGATCCCGGCCACGCGGCCCCGCTCACCGGCGGAATTCATGCGATCGCAACGCCGTGATCTCGACAGATCCCCCCGCGCGGTGCCACTCTCCCGCCATGCACCTCACCGCCCGAAGCCTTCTCCCCGCGCTTCCCGCCCTCCTCGTCATCGCCGCCGCCACGGCCTGCGCCCCGCAGGACACCTCGACCGAAGCCGACGCGTCGTCCTCCGCGTCCGCCTGCGCCCCGGGCGCACTGGCCACGCGGGCGAAGGGGAAGCTGACGGTGGGCACGGACAAGCCGGCCTACGCGCCCTGGTTCCAGGACGACGATCCGGCGAGCGGCAAGGGCTTCGAGTCGGCGGTGACCTACGCCGTGGCCAAGGCCCTCGGGTACGAGAAGAACCAAGTCGTCTGGCAGACCGTGCCGTTCAACAACTCGTTCGCACCCGGCGAGAAGAACTTCGACTTCGACATCAACCAGATCTCCATGAGTGACGAGCGCAAGAAGGCCGTCGACTTCTCCTCGGGCTACTACGACGTACGGCAGGCCGTCATCGCCCTGAAGGACTCCCCGTACGCCAAGGCGACGACCGCCTCCGACCTCAAGGGCGCCAAGCTCGGCGCGCAGGTCGGCACCACGAGCCTCGACACGATCAACCAGGTCATCAAGCCGACGCGGCAGCCCGCCGTCTTCCAGAAGAACGACTTCGCCAAGTCGGCGCTGCGCAACGGCCAGGTCGACGCGATCGTCGTCGATCTGCCCACGGCCTTCTACATCACCTCGGCGGAAGTGCCGGACGCGAAGGTGGTCGGCCAGTTCGCGGACTCGGCAGGCGTCGCGGAGCGGTTCGGACTCGTCCTCGACAAGGGCAGCGCGCTCACGTCCTGCGTCACTCGGGCCGTCGACGGACTGCGGGCGGACGGCACGCTCGCCGCGCTGGAGAAGCAGTGGCTCTCCGACGCCGTGGACGCCCCGGTGCTCAAGTGACCTCCTCGAACACCGTCCGGCTGACGAAGGACGAAGGCGAGGGCGAAGGAGGAAGCGAGGCCCGGCCCGGCGCCGAGGACACGTACACGCCCTCGGCGCGGCGGATCGCGCGCGAGCGGTACAAGCGCGCCCGCGCCCGCCGGGCCACCGCCGTCGCCGCGCTCTCCACGCTGGTGACGGGCGTGGTCCTGTTCCTCGTCATCACGGGCTCGCCCGGCTGGCAGCGCACCCGCGAGACCTTCTTCAGCGCCGAGTACGCGCGTATGGCCCTGCCCAAGGTCCTGGACGGACTGCTGCTGAATCTGCGGCTCCTGGCGATCTGCGGGGTGTGCGTCCTGCTGCTCGGGCTGCTGCTGGCCGTCGCCCGTACCCTGCGCGGCCCGGTCTTCTTCCCGGTGCGCGCCCTGGCCACCGCGTACACCGACTTCTTCCGCGGGCTGCCACTGATCATCTGCCTGCTGATGGTCGTCTTCGGAGTCCCGGCGCTGCGGCTGCAGGGCGTCACCACGGACCCCGTACTGCTGGGCGGGACGGCGCTGGTGCTGACGTACTCCGCGTATGTCGCCGAGGTCTTCCGGGCGGGCATCGAGTCCGTACACCCGTCCCAGCGGGCGGCGGCCCGTTCGCTGGGGCTGTCAAGCGCCAAGACGCTGCGGTACGTCGTGCTTCCGCAGGCCGTACGGCGCGTCGTGCCGCCGCTGCTCAACGACCTGGTGTCGCTGCAGAAGGACACCGGTCTCGTGTCGATCGCCGGTGCCGTGGACGCCGTGTACGCGGCGCAGATCATCGCCGGAAAGTACTTCAACTACACGCCGTATGTGGTCGCGGGCCTGGTCTTCGTCGCGCTGACGATCCCGATGACCCGCTTCACGGACTGGGTCACGGCCCGGATGGACCGCCGACGCGCCCAGGGAGGAACCGTATGACGGCCGACGAGACCCGTACGTGGGCCGACGGCACTCGCGCGGCAGGCGAGGGCGACGCCCCGGTGCTGCGCCTGGAGTCCGTACGCAAGACCTTCGGGCGGGACCGGGTCGTCCTGCGCGATGTCACTCTCGACGTGGCCCCGCACACCGTCACCGCGCTGATCGGCGCCTCAGGATCCGGCAAGTCGACCCTGCTGCGGTGCGCCAATCTGCTGGAGGAGATCGACGACGGCGCGATCTTCCTCGACGGCGAGGAGATCACCGATCCGCGGACCGATCCGGACGCGGTGCGCCGCCGCATCGGGGTGGTGTTCCAGTCGTACAACCTCTTCCCGCATATGACGGCCCTTCAGAACATCACGCTGGCCCCGCGCAGGGTCCTCGGCGTCTCCCGCGAGGAGGCGGAGGCGCGGGCGCGCGAGCTGCTGGTACGGCTCGGCCTCGGGGACAAGGCGGGAGAGTACCCGGACCGGCTCAGCGGTGGTCAGCAGCAGCGCGCGGCGATCGTACGCGCGCTCGCGGTACGGCCGCGGCTGCTGCTCCTTGACGAGATCACGGCGGCGCTCGACCCCGAACTCGTCGGTGAGGTGCTCTCGGTCGTACGCGATCTGAAGGGCGACGGGATGACGATGGTGCTGGCCACTCATGAGATGGGCTTCGCCCGTGAGGTGGCCGACCAGGTGTGCTTCCTGGACAACGGGGTGGTGCTGGAGCGCGGTACGCCCGAGCGGGTGTTCGGGGATCCGAGGCAGGAGCGTACGAGGCGCTTCCTCCGGCGGATTGTCGAGGCGGGCCGGCTGTGACGAGGTGAGGCCGGCTGTGACGAGGCGGGCTGACCGCGACGAGGCGGGTCGGCTGTGACAGGCGCTGACGGCGAACTGGGGTTTTCCTCAGCCCCATTGTGTGGCCAGCAGGATGGTCCGCGACCACCGTCGATCCGATCATGGGAGTCGTACCTGAACGATCGACGGGGGAAGACATGACCATGCGATGGAAGCGTCACTCGGGCCGGCCGGCCGGTGCCGTGACGGCGGTCGCGCTGCTGTCGGTGGTGGGCGGCGTGGCGCTGCCCACGGCCCCGGCGGATGCCACGTCCCGGCCGCTGCCGCCGACCGGTATCTGGCGGATGGACGGGTACGGGACGGTGCTCGCGGCGGACGACGGCGTTCTGCGGGAGTACCAGACCACCGCCGTCGGCTGTCTGGAGGGCGTCCCGGCGCGCCGCACGGGCGGGGACACCGGATCGGCCCGGTACACCAACGATGGCGGTGATGTCTTCACCCTGCGCGCGACGGACAGCCGGGACCGGGCGTCGATGCGTGTGGACGGGTCGGCCGGGGACAGGACCCTGCTCCGTATCGCGGCGCTGCCGGATTCCTGCGCCCAGGAGCAGGCAGGCGACCCGGTGGCGACGTTCGACGTCTTCTGGCAGACCTTCGAGGAGAACTATCCGTTTTTCGCGGCCAAGGGGATCGAGTGGTCCGCGGTCCGGGAGCGGTACCGCCCCACGGTCCACGAGGACACGACCGAGGCCGAACTGTTCGCCGTTTTCCGCGAGATGGTGCGGCCGCTGTACGACGCCCATGTCGCCGTCCTCGGCGGTTCCGCCGGCGTCTTCGCGCAGAGCAGGCCGGGCACCGCCGTACCGGGCCCGGAGCTGGACAACCGCACCAGGGAGTATGTCGAGCGGCGCGATCTGGGCGGTCGTCAGCTCCAGGAGTTCGCGCGGGGCCGGATCGGCTACGCGGATCTGCCCGGCGGACAGGGCTATCTGCGCGTCTCGGGCTTCAGCGGCTATACGGAGGAGGACACCTACGCAGCCGACAGCGCCGAACTGGACCGTGCCCTGGACGAGATCCTCACCCGCGAGCGCACGGCCGGACTGAGCGGGCTGATCATCGACCTTCGGGTGAACGGTGGTGGGTCCGACATCCTCGGACAGCGGATCGCCGCCCGTCTCACCGACCGGCCCTACTTCGCCTATGCCAAGCGGGCCCGCAACGACCCGGCCGATCCGACCCACTTCACCCGGCCGCAGCCGCTGTACATACAGCCGGCGCGGACGCCCCGGTTCACCGGACCCGTCGCTGTGCTGACGGCGGGCACCACCTACAGCGCCGGGGAGACCTTCACCCAGGCCCTCATCGACCGTCCCGGCAGGACCGTCCGGATCGGGGAATCGACACAAGGCGTCTTCTCGGACGTCATGGAGCGCGGGCTGCCCAACGGATGGTCGGTCCTGCTACCGAACGAGGAGTTCCTGACCCGCTCGGGCGAGACCTTCGACGGTCGGGGTATCCCCGCGCACATACCCGAACAGGTCTTCACCGAGGAGGAGTTCGACCAGCGGCGGGACTCGGCGTTCGACCGGGCGACCGAGGTGCTGCCGGCCCGGTCCTGATCGCCGCTTCCCCTCCTGGCATACCGGACAGTTCACGATCACTCGCAGGGGCGCGGGGTGCGTGAAGTGCGGCAGCGGATCGACACGGGGCCCAGCCCGCGGAGCCCGGCCGCCTCGCCGCGGTGGCCGGTGCCGGTGCCGTACGGATCGAGTGCGACGACGGGTATCCGCTTCTCGGAGGGAGCCGGTTGCGAGGTCATGTTTCTCCAGAGGGCGGGTCCGACGTGACGGTTCTATCGGGGGCCGGGGCCGGGGGCCTCGGACGCGGAGAATTCCACGGGGAGGGAGATCGGGATACGCGTCCAGGGCGAGGGGCGCCAGGGGGAAGGGGCGGGGGAGGAGTGCGCCGGGCACCCGGGCGGCGGGGAGAGTGCCGGGGGCGGGGCGGGCGGCGAGGAGGGGCTCATGAAGCGGTCTCCTTGGTACGTACCGTACCGACGCTCGACACAAATTCGACCAGGCTGATCAGCGCGTCCACCGACGCGGCACGCTCCCGCGCGTCGCACATCACCACAGGTGTCTCCGGCAACAGGTCGAGCGCGGCGCGCAGTTCCTCCACCCCGTACTCCTCGCTGTCCGGGAACTGATTGACCGCCACCGCGAACGGCAGTCCCCGGAGTTCCAGTTGCTCCAGAACGTCGAAGCTGTCCTCCAGCCGCCTGGTGTCGACGATGACGAGCACACCGAGGGCGCCCTCGGCGAGGCCGTCCCACAGATCCCAGAACCGACGTTGTCCGGGGGTGCCGAACAGATAGAGGACCAGCCAGGAGTTGAGGGTGATCCGGCCGAAGTCCATGGCGACCGTCGTGGTGGTCTTGGTGCTCATGCCCGCCAGATCGTCCACGCCGACACTCGCCTCGGTCATCACCTCCTCCGTGCGCAGCGGTGCGATCTCGCTGACCGAGCCGACCAGGGTGGTCTTCCCGACGCCGAAGGCGCCCACCACCAGAATCTTGACGGCCTGCTGGACCGTGTCGGGCAAGTAGCGGTCAGCGGAGCCGACGGAGACCATCCAGTACCTCCTGAAGCAGTTGCGAGTCGGGCAGAACGGCCTGCGGAACGCCGGAGCGCGCGGACAGATGGCCACTGTCGACGAGATCGGATGCCAGCACCTTCACCAGACTCACCGGCAGTTCGAGATGGGCGGCGGCCTCCACCAGCGACAGCAGGCGCTCGCACATCCGCACCAGCGCGCGCTCCTCCCGCGTCGCGGAGACCGGAACGTCGCGCGGGGGATCGACGGCGATGAGGAGGGTCTCGACTCCTATGGTGTTACGGGAGGGCCTGGAGCGTCCCTTGGTGATCACGTAGGGACGTAACGCACTGGCCGCGTACTCACCGTCCGGTTCACTCACCGCGCGGACTCCTGTCGCGGCGGGCTGCTCAGATTGCCGGCGCCGATCTTCATGACCTGCGCCTGCATCTGACGGGCGACCAGCTTCGGGTCCACCACAGGGCCCGTCACCACCGCGAGATGGGCCCCGTTGGCGCTGCGCATGAACAGGAACCCGCCGTTGAACTCCACCATCTGCTGATGGACGGCCCCACCGTCCTCGCCGAACTCCCTGCCGAGGCTGCGGGCCAGGGACTGGAGACCCGAGCAGTTCGCCGACAGCCGGTCGGCGGAGTCCCGGTTCATCCCCTCGGAGCTGGCGAGCAGCAGTCCGTCGGCGCTGAAGACGATCACCTCGCGCACCCCGGGGACAGCGGCGACCTCGGCGATCATCCAGCCTCGCTGCTCCGGGTTCTCCACGTAACTCATGCTCACGTCAGTCCTTCCGGTGAATCGGGGGTGGGGGAGGAGCCGTCCTGGCCCTCGTACGGGACGGAGCCGGACGCCGGGATGGACCGGCCGCCCTCGAAGAACTGCTCCATCCAGTCACCGGCCTGTTCCGGTGTACCCGGCGGGGTGAGGGCGGTGGGGGCCGCCTCGACCGCGGGCGCGTATTCGTCACGCCGCGAACGGCGCTGGGGGAGCCGACGGCCGTTCCGTGACGGGAGGGCCGGCGAGCCGGACACCGGGGTGTTCTGGACCGCCGCGTTGCGCGCGGCGGGCACCGACACGTCCCGCGCGGGCGACGGTGCCGATGCGGCGGTTTCAGGGACGGCGGGCCGCGGAACGACCGACTGGGTCCCGGCTTCGGGAGCGGCGGTGCCGGGGACGGCGGTGTCGGGGACGGCGGGCTGATCAGCGGCCGGCTGAGCGGCGGGCGGCTGGCCGGCGGCGGGGCCTTCTCCGCTGGCGTGCCGCTCCGGCGGGGTGCCGGTCGCGTCGGGCGATGAGGTGGGCTGGGGCACGTGGGGTACCTGGGGTACGGGAGGGACGGGCGTCGTGGTACCGGCGGGGGCGAGGGTCTCCAGTACCCCCGTGGGCACCAGGACCACGGCGCGGACACCGCCGTACGGCGAAGGGCCCAGGTCGACCTGGAAGCCGTGCCGGTCGGCGAACCGGCCCACGACCGCGAAGCCGGTCTGCGGGATCTCGCCGACCTCGCCGACCCCGAGCAGCCGGCAGCCGGAGACGATCTCGCGCGCCTCGGCCAGCCGGTACTCGTCCATGCCGAGACCGCCGTCGTCCACCTCGATGACCGCGCCGCGCTGCACCGTACGCACGGTCACGGGCACCCCCGTCCGCGGCGGTGAGTACTCGGTGGCGTTGGCGAGCAGTTCGGCCAGCAGATGGATCAGCGGTTCGACCACCGACGGTGTGACCCCGACGTCAGGGTCGCCGGTGACCTCGACACGCTTGTACGCCACGATCCGTCCGGAGGCCGCCCGGACCACGTCCACCATCGCCAGCGGCTTCTGCCACTGCTGTCCCGGCCACTCGCCGCAGAGCACCTTGAGGCTCTGCGCGTGCCGGGCCTGCTGGGTCGCCGCGTGATCCACCTGCATGGTGGTCTCCAGCAGATCGGCGTCACCGGGATAGCGGTCCGCCAGCCCCGTCACCGCGGCCTGGATCCGGTGCGCGGAGGTCTGCACCCGGCTGGCCAGCTCGACCAGCGCGAGCCGCTGCGACTCCTCGCGGTGGTCCACCGCCTCGGCGACCTCGGCCAGCAGCCTGCCGAACCAGTCGGTGACCCCTTCGCCCAGCCGTTCGGGGCTGTGCAGCGGTCCGGGGATCTCCGTATTGGCGAGCGCGGCGGGCAGCCTCTCCTTGACGAGATGCTCGACCTCCTCCCGTACCAGCTCGGCCTGGTGCTGGACATGGGAGCGCCAGCGGGTGTCGCGACGGGCCGTTTCCGCCTCTCGCTCCCGTGTCTCGTCGCCGTGGCGGACCACATCGGACTCGGCGCGCCGGTGCTGCGCGCGCAGCACGGACAGAGAGACGAGGACCAGCAGCGCGATCACGCCGTAGGCCACGGCCGCGCCGCTGCCGAGGCGCGCTATCGGCACGATCGCGACAGCGAATGCGGCGAGGGCGGCCACCAGGGTTGTCGGCCAAAGCCACGGCGACCTGCGGGATCGGGCAGAGGGCGCGGGGGAACGTGCCATGGAGAACCTTCGAATCGGCTGAGAAAGTGTGGTGCGGAGCATTCACCCGGCAGTGGTCACGGGGAGTGGGGAGGCACGGAGCCGGTACGACCGCCAGGTGCGAGGGTGTCCGTCAGCGGGGTATCTCAGTCCCACCGCGGCCATGCGACTTGATCATGGGTTGAACTACCTCTTCACCAGACGTTGTTGGGGGATCGTATATCCGCCCGGCCTTCCCTGAAGGCAAATCCCGTCCACTGGTGGTGGGGAGCGTGTGCTACGAGGTGGGCGCACGCCGGTGTTGTTATGTGCATGATCGTCGCGGCGAAGTCGACGGGCCCGGGGCCCTCGCGGCCCGTCTGGCGGGGCGGTTTTCCTCTCGGGTCCCCTCGCTCCGGGGGCGCGGGAAAGGGCTCCGGGCGCCTCGTGTATCCCCTTCGGGGTTCCTTGGACGACAGTCGGCGGGAAAGCAAAGAAAGGGCAAAGGTCGGCGGATCCGGTGTCATGCGGACACGGCGCGCCGTCACGACGCCCGGCGCTTCGCGGAAAGGATTCGCGGGAGATTCGCGGGAGAGAGGGGGGCCGACTCCTTGCGGGGAGCCCTGAAGCGGCCCGATCCACCGGTCTTCGACGCGCCGGTGAAAGCCGCGTCGGTGAAAGTCGCGCCGGGCTCAGCGCTTCACGCGCGGCTCAGCGCTTCATACGTTCGATCTCGCGGATCTTGTTGGTCACGTCGAGGGCGGCGACCTTGTACGACTCGGCCAGCGTCGGATAGTTGAACACCGCGTCCACCAAGTAGTCGACCGTACCGCCGCACCCCATCACGGCCTGGCCGATATGTATCAGCTCCGTCGCCCCCGAACCGAAACAGTGCACTCCGAGCAGCCGCCGGTCCTCCGGGGACACCAGCAGCTTCAGCACACCGTGCGCGTCCCCGACGATCTGGCCCCTGGCCAGTTCGCGATAGCGGGAGATCCCGACCTCGAACGGCACCCGCTCCTTCGTCAGCCGGTCCTCGGTCCGGCCGACGAAGCTGATCTCCGGGATGGTGTAGATGCCGATCGGCTGGAGGTGGTGCATCGGATTGACCGGCTCGTCACACGCGTGGTAAGCGGCGGCCCGGCCCTGCTCCATCGAGGTCGCGGCAAGGGCGGGGAAGCCTATGACGTCGCCGACGGCGTAGATATGCGGAACCTCGGTGCGGTAGTGCTCGTCGACCGTGATCCGTCCGCGCGCGTCGGCGGAGAGACCCGCCTTGCCGAGGTCGAGTTCCTCGGTCAGTCCCTGGCGCCCGGCGGAGTACATCACGGCGTCGGCGGCGATCTTCTTGCCGCTCTCCAGGACGGTGAGTGTGCCCTGCTCGTGCCGTTCGACCGCCGCCACCGTCTCGCCGAAGCGGAACGTTACTGCCAGATCCCGCAGCCGGTACTTGAGGGCCTCGACCACCTCGACATCACAGAAGTCCAGCATCCCGGCGCGCTGTTCGACCACAGTGATCTTGCTGCCGAGGGCGGCGAACAGCGACGCGTACTCCATGCCGATGACGCCGGCGCCCACGATCACCATGGACCGGGGCACCTTCTCCATGCTGAGCACACTGTCCGAGTCCATGACCGTACGGTCGTCGAACTCGACGCTCGCCGGGCGGGCCGGCCGGGTGCCGGTGGCGATCACGATGTGATCCGCGGTCAGCAGCCGATCCTGGCCGGAGGCGTCCCGTACGGCGACCGTGTGGTCGTCGATGAACCGGCCGGTGCCCGCGAGCAGCGTGATCTGGTTCCTGGCCAGCTGACTGCGTACGACATCGACCTCCAGGCCGACGACATGCCGCGTCCGGGCCGTCAGATCGGCGATGGTGATCTCTTCCTTGAGCCGGTAGCTCTGGCCGTACAGATCCCGCTGAGCCAGCCCGGTGAGATAGAGCACTGCCTCGCGCAAGGTCTTGGAAGGGACGGTTCCGGTATGAATGGAGACACCACCGACCATGTCGGGGCGGTCGATCACGGCGACCCGGCGACCGAGCTTGGCCGCCGCGATGGCGGCCTTCTGGCCGCCCGGTCCTGATCCAATGACAAGCATGTCGAAGTCGGGCACGGGAGGAGTCTGCCAGCCGTGTGTGTTTCCCGGAAGAGCGGGCTTCACGGTGGGACGCCGACCGGGCCTCGCCGAGGGAAAACCGGGCCTCATCGAGGGGAAATGGATAACCAGTGGTTCTGAAAACGTTCAGATGGGCGTTCGTCGTCACCGCGGCGGGTCTCGCCGTCGGGGCGCTGTACGGCGGTTGGGCCGCACTGTGGATCGTCGCCATCCTCGCGGTCCTGGAGATCTCGCTCTCCTTCGACAACGCGGTGATCAACGCCGGGATCCTGAAGAAGATGAGCGCCTTCTGGCAGACGATCTTCCTCACCGTCGGGGTACTGATCGCCGTCTTCGGCATGCGGCTCGTCTTTCCCGTCCTGATCGTCTCCCTCACCGCCAAGATCGGCCCGGTCAAGGCGGTGGAGCTGGCCATCAACGACAAGGACCGGTACCAGCAGCTGGTGACGGACGCCCATCCGTCGATCGCCGCCTTCGGCGGAATCTTCCTGCTGATGATCTTCCTCAACTTCATCTTCGAGGACCGGGAGATCAAGTGGCTGGCCTGGCTGGAGCGGCCGCTGGCGAAGCTCGGCAGGATCGACTCGCTCGCGGTCTGTATCGCGCTGGTCGTGCTGCTCGTCGCGTCCATGACGGTCGCCACCCATGCCCACCAGCACGGCGGCGCCCACGCTGACAAGGCCCAGACGGTGCTGACGGCCGGGGTCGCGGGGCTCATCACGTATCTGATCGTCGGCGGACTCTCCCGCTTCTTCGAGAACCGCATCGAGGACGAGGAGGAACGGGTCGAGGAAGCCGCGAAGAAGCGCGGACCCGGCACGGCGGTCGCGCTCACCGGCAAGGCCGCGTTCTTCATGTTCCTGTATCTGGAGGTGATCGACGCCTCGTTCTCGTTCGACGGGGTCATCGGCGCCTTCGCCATCACCAACGACATCGTGCTGATGGCCCTCGGCCTCGGCATCGGCGCGATGTACGTCAGGTCGCTCACGGTCTATCTGGTCCGTCAGGGGACACTCGACGACTTCGTCTATTTGGAGCACGGCGCGCACTACGCCATCGGGGCGCTCGCGCTGATCCTGCTCATCACCATCCAGTACCAGATCAGCGAACTCATCACCGGACTCGTCGGCGTCGTCCTGATCGGCTGGTCCTTCTGGTCCTCGGTCCGTCGTAACGCGCGCCTGTCCGCGTGACCCCTGAGCGTGGCCCTCTCACGCCGAGGTGACGGTGAAGAGGCCGCCGTCGGGATCACGGAGGGTGGCCTCCTCGCCCTCCGGGGTGAGGACCGGTGGAGTGACGACGGTCCCGTCGGCCGCGGCGGCTGCCCGCGCGGCGGCGCTCACGTCGGGCACCCGGAAGTACACATGCCAGCGCGGTCTGATCTGCGGGTTCGGGGCGCTCTCGACCGCTCCGCCGCGCAGCGCCGCGACCGTGTGCGTCCCGTCGCGCACCAGCACCTGATCGTCCTCGTAGTGGACCTCGCAGCTCTCCTTCTCGTCCGAACCCCAGCCGAGGACCTGCCCGTAGAAGATGGCGGCGGCGAACGCGTCCCGGGTCCGCAGCTCCAGCCGCGCCGGCGCGCTGCCCCGCCCCACGGACCAGCCGGCGACGGTCCTGCCCTCCCAGAAGCCGAACACGGCGCCGTCCGGATCGGCGGCGAGGGTGGCACGGCCCGTGTGCATGGGGAGCGGCCCCACCGCCACGGTCGCGCCACGCTCGCGGATACGGGCCGAGACCAGGTCGGCGTCGTCCACGGCGAAGTACGGGGTCCAGGCGACCGCGGCCTGGAGGCTCGGAGCCAGCGCCCCGATCCCGGCCACCGCCGCGCCCTTGTCGAGCGCGAGGCCGAACTCGTCGCCCAGGGCCGTGGACCGGAATGTCCAGCCGAGGACCGCTCCGTAGAAGGCTTGGGCGGCCTCCAGGTCGCGGGCCATCAGACTCACCCAGCAGGGGGCCCCGGATACGGGGTGAGGTGACGCCGGCATGGTTCCTGTCCGCTTCCTTCCCGCTCTCAGCCCATCGCCCGGTCGAGGTTGATCGCCGAGCTGATCAGGGCGAGGTGGGTGAACGCCTGCGGGAAGTTGCCCAGATGCTCACCGGTCAGCCCGATCTGCTCGGCGTACAGGCCCACATGGTTGGCGTACGTGAACATCTTCTCCAGCGCCAGCCGCGCCTGCTCCACCTCGCCGGTGCGGGCGAGCGCCTCCACCCACCAGAACGAGCAGATCGAGAACGTGCCCTCGGAGCCGTCGAGCCCGTCCGGGGCCTGCTCCGGGTCGTACCGGAACACCAGGTTGTCCATCACGAGCCGGTCGGCGATCGCCTCGACGGTGGACAGGAACCGCGGATCCACCGGCGAGAGGAACTTGACCATGGGCATCAGCAGCAGCGAGGCGTCCAGGATGCTCTCGGGAGGCCGGCCGGGCTCGACGGAGAGCCGCTGGACGAAGGTATGGGTCCGCGGATCCCAGCCCCGCTCCATGATCTGGTGGTAGATCTCGTCCCGGGCGGCCGTCCAGCGGACCAGATTGCCGGGCAGTCCGCGCTGGCGCGCCATCCTGATCATCCGCTCGACGGCGACCCAGCACATCAGCCGTGAGTACGTGTGGTGCTGCTGGCCCGCCCTGGTCTCCCAGATGGACTCGTCGGCGCAGTCCCAGTGCGTCAGCAGCCACTCCAGGATCTCGCACAGATCGGTCCAGCTGTCGTGCGAGATACCCGCGCCGTACTTGTTGAACAGATAGATCGAGTCGATCAGTTCGCCGTAGATGTCCAGCTGGCGCTGGTCGCTGGCGTCGTTGCCGGTACGCACGGGATGCGAGCCCCGGTAACCCTCCAGATGCCCGAGCACCTCCTCGGGGAGATGGTGGTCACCGTCGATCGAGTACATGACGCGCAGCGGGCCCACCTTGCCGTCCGACGCGTTCCGCAGCCGCGCGGCCAGCCAGCCGATGAACCCCTGGGCCTCCTGGGAGAAGCCCATCCGCAACAGCGCGTACAGGGAGAACGCGGCGTCCCTGATCCATACGTACCGGTAGTCCCAGTTACGCGCGCCGCCGAGCTGTTCGGGAAGCCCGAGCGTCGGCGCAGCGACGATGGCACCCGTCGGTTCATGGGTCAGCAGCTTGAGGGTCAGCGCCGAGCGGTGGACCATCTCCCGCCAGCGGCCGGTGTACGTGGACTGCCGCAGCCAGCGGCGCCAGAAGTCCACGGTGCCCTCGAAGAGCGCCTGCGCGGTCGCCGCGTCCACCGCGCACGAAACCGGCCCGATGTCGGAGCCGATCCCCGGGTCCATGGCGGCGGACGCGCAGGCGTAGTCCGTTTCGAGGTCGAACAGGGCCGTTTCGCCCTCGTCGAGGTCGAACGTCGCGTAGGCGTCGGTGTCGTCGAGTTCCAGCGCGACGGAGGACCGCAGCGACAGCGTGAGGACCTCGCCGATGAACCGTACGCCGTCGGGCATCCGCTCCAGCCGGTGCCGGTCCCGGCCGTAGTTCAGCCGCGGCGCGATCCGCACCCCCAGCCGCATCCGGCCACGTACGTTGACCACCCGCCGCACCAGCCGCTGCCGGTGGTTCGGGTCCTGCTCCCGCACGATCGGCATGAAGTCCTGGACCTCCACGATGCCGTCGGCCGTGAGCATCCGGGTGATGAGGATGTTCGTGTCGGGGAAGTAGAACTGGTTGTGGGTGGAGACCTGGCACACCGGCCGGATGTCCCAGCAGCCGCCGCGCTCCGCGTCCAGCAGCGACCCGAAGACGCTGGGGGCGTCGAAGCGGGGGGCGCAGAACCAGTCGATCCGGCCGTCGGTGCCCACCAGCGCCGCGGTCCGCAGATCCCCGATCAGACCGTGCTCGGCGATCGGCAGATACTCCTCGTACCGCTGCTCCTCGGCAGGGGTGTCCGTCTCCTGAGCGTCCTCGTTCATCGTGCTGTCGAGTCTCGCGCACCGGCCCCCGGCCCGCATGTCGGCTCAGTGGCGGGCGCCGTACACCCGGAGGTAGTCGACCCGGTACGACATGGCGGTCACGCCCGGATCCGGGGCGGGATGGTACCGACCGGCGCAGACGGAGAGATTGACGATGAGAAAAGCCTGCCAGTCGCGGCCCACGCCCCTTCCGTCGGCGAAGACGCGCCGGCCGTTGACCCACCAGATGACGGTCCTGGGCCGGAACTCCACCGCCAGCTCCACCCAGGCGCCTGGTCCGATCGCTTCGTCCGTGTAGTAGCGCTCGCAGCCCCGCACACGGTTCGACAGCTCCAGCAGATGGGGGTTGTCGGGGTGGTACTCGAAGATGTCGATCTCGTTCCCGCCGTCCAGCCAGGTCCAGATCGCGGGCCACGCGCCGCTCTCGGCGGGCAGCTGTACGCGCGTCTCCAGTACGTCTCCGGTGCGGACGGCGAACTCCTCGGGGCTGCCCTCCGTGGTTAGCAGCCCCACGTTCCAGCGGCCGTCGGAACGGAGCGTCGCCCGGAAGGTGCCACCGCGGCCGTACTCCGGGTCGGGCACGAGATGATCGAGCTTGTTGTCCCCCGGATTGGTCGGTCCGCCGCCGGGATACGCCCACGAGCGCCCCGCGACCCACTGTTCCGGGGAGGAGAAGTCGGCGGTGAAGCGTGGCGTACGAGACGTCCGGGACGGGCCGGGCGCAGCGCTGCTCATGACGTACCCCTCCCGAGACCTTGGCCACGCGGCGGCCGCCGGAGCCGTTCGATTTCAGGTTAGGGATCGACGGCCGGGTGATGGGGGCGGCGTACCGCGCGACCGAGGGCGGCCGTTTGTTCGTACGTCACCCGGTCCGTGCCCGGGGGTCCGCCGCGAGGCGCCGGGTCCACACCAGGACCAGGACGGACGCCAGCGCCGCGAGGGCGCACCAGGTGGAGAGGAACTCCAGCCGCCAGAACGCCGCGCACAGCACCGCTCCGTACGCGACGACCATGCCGAGCACCCGCACCATCGGATCGCCGCCGATGAGCAGGGCGCCGACGGTGGCCAGGAGGTAGGCCATCACAAACAGCGGGGTGTGCGGGAGACCGAGCACGTACCCGATGGTGTTGCCGCGGATCTCGGCCGTCACCGTCCGACGGACGAGGAAGTACGAGAGCGCCGCGGCGGTGCCGAGCCCGATCGCGGCCGGAACCACCAGCCGGCGCCGCGCCCGGGGCGGCGCGGCGAGCAGGACGGCGAACGGCACCCACACCGCCAGCACGGGCAGTGCGATCACGGCCCAGGCGAGGGTGGCCGGGCCCGCGCCGCCGCCGGAGCGCCACACGACCGATTCGATGATCTGGTGCGCGCCCAGGAGCAGCGGCAGCGCGGCGAGCGGCAGATTACGGACCGCGCGCACGCGCGCCACACAGGTCACGCCGACAACGGTGATACCGGCGCCCACCACAAGATCGGCTGTCGCACTCCAGCACACCCGTCCCACGGTACGCGTCGCCGGAGTTCCCGCCAGGCGTACGGGCGTCCCCGGCCCGGAGGGCGAGGTGCGGTGCCCCCGGCCGACCGGGGTGGAGCCCACGACGCCTGAATATCTGTGGTCGCTGATGCAGAAATTGGCTTGATGCGTGATGAAGTTTGTGGCATGGCGGACGGAGTGATAATGCCTGCCGTACCCGGCCGCTCGCGCCGTGCTACTGTTGATCTCAGTTGCAGTTGTGGTTCCCAAAGACTTCAAGTGCTCTTACCGGCTTTATGTGCCGGTGGGTGCGCTTTTGTATTTCCGGGCTTTATCCGGACGGGGTAATCATCGCGGCGACGTGGGGTCGGCATAGTGCGGACCTCCGGGCTAAATGCCCCGAAGGAGATCAACATGGCCAGTGGCACCGTCAAGTGGTTCAACGCGGAAAAGGGTTTCGGCTTCATCGAGCAGGACGGCGGCGGCGCCGACGTCTTCGCCCACTACTCGAACATCGCCGCCCAGGGCTTCCGCGAGCTGCAGGAGGGTCAGAAGGTGAACTTCGACGTCACGCAGGGCCAGAAGGGCCCGCAGGCGGAGAACATCGTTCCCGCCTGACGCTGAATTCATGACCTAGCTGGGGTCCGCACCTATAAATGCGGGCCCCAGCTCGTTGTTTTTCTACTTTTCCACAGATTTCCCGTAATTTCCTACGCTTTCACAGAGCCCGTTCCGCGCGCCGGCGCGATGTGCGGAACGCGGCGCACGGTTCCGGCTGTTCTCCGCCCCGGCGCGGCTCTGGTCTCTGTATGTAATCGGCTCGTTCTTGCGATTCTTCGTGCGGTGTTCCTGCCGAGAATTCTCGATACGTGCCCATCGAGAAAGGTTCTGAATGAACCGCGCAGCACGTACGAACGACCGTTACTCGCGAACCCGCACGGGCGGCTCCGGCGGCTCCGGCCGGGGCGGCCGGTTCGGCTCGGGTACCCCCGGCCGCTCGGGCTCGGGATCCCAGGGGCGTTCCGGCGCTCCGAGCCGTTCCGGTGGCGGCTACGGGCGGCGGCCCGCCGCCCTGAAGGGCGAGTTCGCCCTCCCCGTCACCCTCACCCCGGCCCTGCCCGCGGTCACGTCCTTCGCCGACCTGGACATGCCGTCCGAGCTGCTCAAGACGCTCACCGGCCAGGGGGTCACCGAGCCGTTCCCGATCCAGGCGGCCACCCTGCCCAATTCGCTGGCCGGCCGGGACGTTCTCGGCCGGGGACGTACCGGCTCCGGCAAGACCCTCGCCTTCGGCCTGGCGTTGCTGGCCCGTACCGCCGGACAGCGCGCCCAGCCCAAGCAGCCGCTCGCCCTGATCCTCGTTCCGACCCGGGAGCTGGCCCAGCAGGTCACCGACGCGCTCACCCCGTACGCCCGGTCGCTGAAGCTGCGGCTGGCCACGGTCGTCGGCGGCATGTCGATCGGTCGGCAGTCCAGCGCGCTGCGCGGCGGCACGGAGATCGTCGTCGCCACCCCGGGACGGCTCAAGGACCTCATCGACCGCGGCGACTGCCGCCTGGACCGGGTCGCCGTCACGGTGCTCGACGAGGCCGACCAGATGGCCGACATGGGATTCATGCCGCAGGTCACCGCGCTGCTCGACCAGGTACGCACCGAGGGCCAGCGGATGCTGTTCTCCGCCACCCTCGACCGCAATGTCGACCTCCTGGTCCGCCGCTACCTCCACGACCCGGTGGTCCATTCCGTCGACCCGTCCGCGGGCGCGGTCACCACGATGGAGCACCACGTACTCCACGTACACGGCGCCGACAAGTACGCCACCACCACCGAGATCGCGGCGCGCGACGGCCGGGTGCTGATGTTCCTGGACACCAAGCACGCCGTCGACCGGCTCACCGAGCATCTGCTGAACAGCGGCGTACGGGCCGCCGCGCTGCACGGCGGCAAGTCCCAGCCCCAGCGCACCCGCACCCTCGCGCAGTTCAAGACCGGCCATGTCACGGTGCTGGTGGCCACCAATGTGGCGGCCCGCGGCATTCACATCGACAATCTCGACCTCGTCGTCAACGTCGACCCGCCCAGCGACCACAAGGACTATCTGCACCGCGGCGGACGCACCGCACGGGCCGGCGAGTCCGGCAGTGTCGTCACGCTCGTCCTGCCGAACCAGCGGCGCGAGATGAGCCGTCTGATGGCCGACGCGGGTATCACTCCGCAGACCGCGCAGGTCCGCTCGGGAGAGGCCGAGCTGAGCCGCATCACGGGCGCCCAGGCGCCCTCGGGGGTGCCGGTCACCATCACCGCGCCGGTCACCGAGCGGGCCAAGCGCGGCCCCTCCCAGGGCCGCGGCCGCGGTCGCGCGGGTCAGGGCCGCCGCTCGTCCTCCGTCGGCTCCGCGTCCAAGGCGCGCACCGGCGGCGCACAGCGCCAGTCGCCCCGTAACAGCACCGGCTGAGCCACCGGCCGAATCCAGCGGAAGAGCCCCGGTACCAAGCTGGTACCGGGGCTCTTCCGCCGAGGTGTGTGAGGGCGTTCGGAGGGGGAGCGGACGGTCTCAGCCGTCGGAGTAGCTGAGGTCTCCCACCGTCCAGGCGTTCACGTCCCCGATGGCGATGCGGTACATGCCACCGGTTTCCGGGATCCCGAGACTTCCCTGGAGGATCCGGGCGACATGGAAATGCAAATGGGTGGGCGGCTCGACCCGCCGCGACGAGCGGGCATCCGCGTCGGCCGGACCGAAGACGGCGGAGAACGGACCCAGCCGCTCGGAGTCCTCCAGGACCTCGGCGACCCTCTCCCTCCACACAACTTCCGGCGCCAGCCGTCCTGTGATGACGGCGCCCTGGACGACCACGGTGAGGGACATCTGATTGCTTTGCTCGGACTCCACGGTGGTGGCGATGTCAACAAGCAGATGATCAGGCTTCGACATGGGCGCCGACTCTACTACGCGGGCGCCGCCCTGAGTGAGCGTACGGAACGCCGCCCCTGGCCCGTCCGGCGTGTATCAGTCCCGCGCGCCGGGGCCGAGCAGCGCCGACGCGGTTTCGAGCGGGGTGAGCGGCTCCGGCTCGACGGGAGCCGGGACGGCGTGGCAGGTGAAGCCGAGCCGGGTCAGCGCCCTTGTCACCTCGAAGGAGGTGAAGTCGCGGCGGTCCTGCCGTGTGATGACTTCCCCCACCTGCTTGACGGGGTAGGCACGGCGGCCGATGACCACGGATTCACCGGTGATGGGTTCGGGCTTGATGCCCTTCATCGCCTGCTGCACCTCGCTCTTGACCAACTCGAAGGGGAAGCGGGCGATGACGCAGCGCATAGTGCCTCGGGGGGAAGAAGGGGACGTGCGGATACGTCAGCATCCCACAAGAACCGGCGTGGAGGCGCCGGTGACGGCGGTGGGACCGAAGGTGCCGGGGATCGGCGGTGGTGGGATCAGGGAAGTTTCTCCGTGTAGGTGATCCGCTTGAGGTGGTAGTAGTCGGCGACACACCGGGCCGGCCAGATCCTGCGTCCCTTGCCCCCGAACGGCTCACCCATCCCGCTGACGGACAGCGGCTTGTACGGGAGGACCCACGCGCCCCGCGCCGCCTGCTCCCGCAGCCAGTGGTCCTGGTGGTCCCACTTCCCGGCCCGTACGCGCATGTTCTCGCCCAACTCGCCGAGCGGAAGGGCCAGTCCGACGCACACCGCGACGCACATCGCCGCCCCGGCGGCCGTCGCGACGGCGCGCGTAGGCGTCGCGCGCCCCCGCCACGCCCGCCCCAGGAGCGCTCCGGCACCCACCAGAAGCACGACATACAGCAGGAGGTAGTCGTTCCAGGTCCGGTACGCGTACACCACATGTGGTCCGAAGAGCGGGTACGTGATGACCGTGCAGAGGTATCCGGCGACCAGGAACGTGACGGTGCCCGCGCACAGCAGGAAGAGCGGGCGGCACGGCAGCAGCACCGGCGCGCGCCCTTCCCGGATCCCGGGCAGCAGCGCCAGCAGCACACCGGCCGCGAGGGCGCCCAGATACAGCCAGGTGGTGAGCAGGGTCCCGAGGATGTCCAGGAACCCGTCCAGCGAGCCCGCCAGCGATTCGGGCGCGAACATCGAGGCGGTGCCCGCGTCGTACCGCTCACGGCGGTTGTGTGATCCGGGGGAGGTGAGCAGCAGCAGCGTTCCGATCCCGATCCCGGCCGCACCGGCCAGACACCAGGCGCGCGCGTGGGCCCGTACGCGGGGGACGAGGATCCGGCGGTTGAGCAGCAACAGGGCCGTGAGCACGACCAGCGCGACGACCGACGTCTCCTCCGAGAGGGTGCCGAGGAAGGCGCCCACGACGAACGCGGAGGCCGCCGCCACGACGCGTCCCCGGCGCGACCCGGCCCGGAGCAGGGGGACGGCCGCGGCGCACGCCAGTACCGGTGCGGTGGTGTGCGAGACGGAGGAGGCGGGCCAGTAGAACGTCTTGTACGTGTTGAGGGTCGCGAACAGGAACACCACCGTCACCATCGACGCCACGAACAGCGGTACGCCGCGCGGCGCAGTGCGGCCCGCCAGGCGCAGCAGCAGTACGGTCACGGCCCACAGCAGCCCCAGCATCACCACACCACTGACCAGGCCGAACCACTGGTGGCCCGCGACCCCGAACTTCGCGTACACCCCGACCAGCAGGCCGTTCCCGAGCCGTCCGTTGTCCGCCAGGTAGAACTTCCCGACCAGCCCCGTGATGCCGTGATCGCGCACACTGGGCAGGAAACACCACTCGTCCGCGCTGGGACGGACATGGCGGCCGAGCCAGAACGCCGACCCGAGAAGGCCCAGAGGCAGTGACAGCAGGCCAAATACCGCGTATCTCTTCCACGAACCTACGGGTGGTACAGATGGCACGCGGCCGTTCTCCCGCTTCCGCCGGGGTCTTCCACCCGGCTGTTCCGGGATGATGACGCTCGACGCGCCCGCGGCCATGTACACCACTGCCTTTCGAGAGGGGTTGTTCCGTCTTTGCCGGGACCGCGTCCGGCGGGACCGCGTCCGGCCGTCGGTTCCCTATCGCTCCGAACGGGCTTGTCCGACGGAAGCCGCCGACGGCGCACCGGACGGAAAGGGCGAACGCGTCGCGTCCGTTTCCCGGACCACATAGTGCGGACGGCGCTTCGCCTCGTGGTAAATCCGCCCGACGTATTCACCGATGACGCCGAGCGTGGCGAGCTGGATTCCGCTGAGCGCCACGATGGCGGTCATGAGCGTCGTATAGCCCGGCGCGTCGACACCATTCAGGGCGACATTCGCGATGATCCACAGCGCGTATACGAGCGCGGAGAGAAAGAGCCAGAGACCGGTATGGATGGCGAGACGCAAGGGGCGGCTGTTGAAGGAGAGCAGTCCGTCGATGCCGTAGTTGAGCAGATTCCGGCCGCCCCACTTGGAGGTGCCGGCCGCGCGCTGGACATTCCGGTAGGTGAAGCTCGCCGTGTCGAAGCCGATCCAGGAGAAGATCCCCTTGGAGAATCTGTTGCTCTCCGGCAGGGCCAGCACACTGTTCACGGCATGGCGCGAGAGCAGTCTGAAATCACCCGCCCCGTCCACGACATGGACATCCATACAGCGCCGCACCAGCCGGTAGTAGACCCTGCTGAGCGCGGTGCGCAGGGCGCTCTCGCCCGTGCGGTCGCGCTGCGCCACGACCTGGTCGTAGCCGTGGCGGTGGAGCTCCAGCATGCGGGGCACCAGCTCCGGGGGGTGCTGGAGATCCGCGTCCATGAGCACGACCGCGTCGCCCCGGGACATGCGCAGTCCCGCGAGCATGGCGGCCTCCTTGCCGAAGTTGCGGCTGAAGGAGGTGTAGCGCACGCGCGGGTCCGTTGCCGCCAGTTCGCTGAGATGTCTTCTGGTGCCGTCCACGCTGCCGTCGTCCACATAGCAGATCTCAAAAATCTGCCGGGTCGGTTCGAGGGCGGCGAGCAGAGTGGTGTGAAAGGTCCCGAGAACCTCGCTCTCGTTGAAACACGGTACGACAATGGAAATCTGAGGGGTTGTCATCTCACTCCACATACCCGTGGTGGGGCGGGAAGGAATGGTCACCGCAAGGGAACGGGTCGCGAGGGGAAACCGTTGGATTACGGTGCTGTCCGGGGTGTTGAGGGAGCGTCAGCCGGTCCGGCCCGTACTGATTTCCGGAGCTGTCACGGAAAGAGGGGGACGCGCGCGTGGAGACGTCTACGTCAGCGGGTGGCGGCGGGCGGGCATATGGGCAGGAAGAGCTGTGGTGGAACGTTCCTCACTCTTCTTCCTCCGGTTCATGCCGCGTTCACTGATGCCGTGACAACTATAAGATTTATCTATCTCCTGCTCAAGCGTCACCACGGCATGGCGCCGAGGCAGCTGAAGCGTTTCTGCAGCACCGTCACGCCGCGTAGGGATGCCCCTTGGGCGACGGAATGCGAGACCCCGGTACTGTGATCTGCGGCACAGCCGATGGTCCGGAGACAGATCCTGCATTTCATGGGCATGACAGGTCGATATCAGGCACATGATCCGCGGATTGCGGTCCCGGTAAGGCGCCCGATTACTGCCCCCTCGCGAGGGTTCTTCGATTACGGAGTGTGTGGAGCGACGGCTACGTGTAACTCGTCGCGCAGCGTGACCATTTGACCCCTGGGAGGCAGGGCCAGTTAACTACCGGCCAGTCAACCTCACGGTCTGCCCCCCACGGTCAACCCCCCACTTCGATCCGGGAGACTTCATGCGGATGCCGGAATCCGTCGCGTCCATTGAGTTCTCGCTGCCACAGTCGGTCATCGCCGTCAACCCGCTGCACCGCTCGTCGCCACGGCTGACGGCCGCCGCCGCACGGGCGGGTGCGCTCAGTGTGCTGGAGCTGTCCACCGGTGATCCGAGGAGCGTCGCCGACACACTCGACCGCACCCTGCGCTGGTCGCCGCTGCCGTTCGGGGTGCGGATACGTCCTGGCTGCACCGTCACCGCGGCGGATCTTCCCGAGCCGGTGGACACCGTGCTGCTGGCGGACCCCGGGCGCACACCGGCGGAGTTCGCCGGCCGCCGGGTCCTGGTGGAGGTGACCGGCCTGGCGGGCGCGCGGCGGGCCGCCGGAGCCGGGGCGGCCGGGCTGATCGTACGCGGTGCGGAGAGCGGTGGCAGGGCGGGCGAGCTGAGTACGTTCGTCCTGCTCCAGCAGGTGCTGGCGGACCCGGACATCGCGCTGCCGGTCTGGGCGTGCGGTGGTATCGGGCCGCACACGGCCGCCGCCGTCGTCGCGGGAGGCGCGGCGGGTGTCGTACTCGACACCCAGCTCGCGCTGTTCGACGAGGCGGGCCTGCCGGCGGAGCTCACCGGCGCGCTCACCGGACTCGACGGCTCGGAGACGGTGCTGCACCACGGGACGCGGGTGCTGCGCCGCCGTGGCCCCGGCGCCCCCGAACTCCCCGCCGATCCGGCCGAGTTCGAGGCCAGGGTGGGCAGTGATGATCTCCGCACACAGTTTCTGCCGGTCGGCCAGGACGCCTTCCTCGCGGCCTTCTTCGCCCGGCGCTGGAAGTCGGTGGGCGACGCGATCCGGGGCGTCAGAGCGGCGATATCCGCCGCCGTCGAGGACGACCGGCCCGCCGCCGCGCTGGCCGCGGGATCGGCGGGCGCACGGGCACTCGGCACCGAATTCCCCATCGCTCAGGGGCCGATGACCCGGGTCAGTGACGAGCCGGCGTTCGCCGCCGCCGTCGCGGCCGGGGGCGGGCTGCCGTTCCTGGCGCTGGCGCTCGCGAACGCGGACCGCACCCGGACGATGCTGGAGCGCACCCGCGAGGCCCTCGGAGACGCCCCCTGGGGAGTCGGTGTGCTCGGGTTCGCGGACGAGGAGATCAGGTCCGCGCAGCTGGAGGTCGTACGCGAGCTGAGGCCGACGCACGCGATCATCGCGGGCGGCAGGCCGGCCCAGGCCGCTGCCCTGGAGGCGGAGGGCATCGCCACCTTCCTCCATGTGCCCTCCCCGGGACTGCTGCGGCAGTTCCTCGCGGCCGGTGCGCGCCGGTTCATCTTCGAGGGCGCCGAGTGCGGCGGGCATGTCGGACCGCGCAACAGCTTCCCGCTGTGGGAGGCACAGACCGAGGTCCTGCTCGACTTCGTGGCCGAGACGGGCGACGAGAGCGCCGCCGAGCTGACCGTTCTGTTCGCCGGAGGCATCCACGACGCCCGCTCGGCCGCGATGGCGGCGGCCCTCGCCGCCCCGCTGACCCGCGCCGGAGCCGCGTTCGGCGTGCTGATGGGCACCGCGTACCTCTTCACCGAGGAGGCGGTCGCGGCCGGTGCCATCCAGCCGCTCTTCCAGCGCCGTATCGTCGCCGCCGAACGGACCGATCTGCTGGAGACCGCCCCCGGGCACGCCACGCGCTGCGCCCACAGCGCCATCACCGAGGACTTCGCGCGCTTCAAGGACGAACTGCGCGCACAGGGCGTGCCCGACCGGGAGATCTGGGAACAGCTGGAGCGGTTCAACGTCGGCAGGCTCAGGCTCGCCAGCAAGGGCATCGAACGGGTCGGCGACGAGCTGCGGCCGGTCGACGAGGCACGCCAGTCCGGCGAGGGCATGTTCATGGCGGGGGAGGTCTGCGTCCTGCGTGAATCCGTCACCACCGTCGCGGCGCTCCACGAGTCCGTCGCCGAAGGGGCCGCCGGATGGCTGCGCTCCCGGGCCGCCGGACTGCGCACCGCACTCGGACTCGACCGGGTGGTCGAGGACGGGGAGAGCGCGCCCGAGCCGCTGCGGATCGCCGTGGTGGGCATGGCCGGTATGTTCCCCGGCGCCCCCGACCTCGCCGAGTTCTGGGCCAACATCCTGGCGGGGAAGGACTGCGTCACCGAAGTCCCGGCGCACCGCTGGGACGCGGAGCGGTACTACGCGCCCGACGGCGACGGCGAGCGCACCCCGTCGCGCTGGGGCGGATTCCTGCCCGAGATCCCCTTCGACCCACTGCGCTACGGCATCCCGCCCGCCTCGCTGGCCAGCATCGAACCCGTACAACTGCTCGCGCTGGAGGCCGCGCGGCGCGCGCTCGCCGACGCCGGGTACGACGGGGCGGACACCGATCACGCCCGTACGTCCGTGGTGTTCGGCGCGGAAGCGGGCAGCGATCTGTCCAACGCGACGACCCTGCGCACGGTGCTGCCCGGATATGTCGGCACCATCCCGTCCGCGCTCGACGCACAGCTGCCGCGGCTGACCGAGGACTCCTTCCCCGGGATGCTCGCCAATGTCATCGCGGGCCGGATCGCCAACCGGCTCGACCTCGGCGGCGCCAACTACACCGTGGACGCGGCCTGCGCGTCCTCGCTCACCGCCGTGGACGTGGCCTGCAAGGAGCTGGTCACCGGCACCAGCGATCTGGTGCTCTGCGGCGGCGCCGACCTGCACAACGGCATCAACGACTATCTGCTGTTCTCCTCCGTGCACGCGCTCTCCCCGACCGGCCGCTCCGCCACCTTCGACGGCGCCGCCGACGGCATCGCGCTCGGCGAGGGCGTGGCCTGCGTGGCGCTCAAGCGGCTGGCCGACGCCGAGCGCGACGGCGACCGTATCTACGCCGTGATCGACGGAGTCGGCAGCGCCAGCGACGGCCGGGCGCTCGGCCTGACCGCGCCCCGCCCGGCGGGCCAGCGCTCCGCGCTCACCCGCGCCTACCGCAACGCCGGTGTGTCCCCCGCCGATGTCGGACTGATCGAGGCGCACGGCACCGGCACCGTCGTCGGCGATCGCACCGAACTCGCCACGCTGACCGAGGTGTTCACCGAGGCGGGGGCCGAGCCGGCCGGCTGCGCGATCGGCTCCGTGAAGTCCCAGATCGGCCACACCAAGTGCGCGGCGGGACTGGCCGGACTCATCAAGACCACACTGGCCCTCTACCACGGGGTGAAACCGCCGACCCTGCATGTGCGCGAGCCCAACGCGGCATGGGACGGCGAGAGCAGCCCGTTCGCCTTCCACACCGCCGCCCGGCCGTGGGCGTCGGAGCCCGCGGACCGTATCGCGGGAGTGAGCGCTTTCGGATTCGGCGGCACGAATTTCCATGTCGTTCTACGCGCGTATGAACAGGCGCCACCTGCCCATACGCTGGACACCTGGCCCGCGGAGCTGTTCACGTTCCGTGGCCGGGACGCCGCCGCGGCGCGCCGCGCGGCCCGAGCACTGCTGGATCTGATTGAGCGCGGAGGCGACTGGCGACTGCGTGACTACGCGCGTCACACGGCCCACCGCGGCGACCAGGCGGCGGTACGCGGCGAGCCGGTACGGATCGCCGTGGTGGCACAGAGCCTCGCGGCGCTGCCCGAGCTGCTGCGCAGGGCCGCCGACGGGGAGCACGACCCGGAGGCCGGGCTCCATGTCTCCGACGACATCGTGACCGGCGATACCGCGACCGATGACATCGTGACCGGCGATACCGTGACCGGCGATACCGCGACCGGCGCCACGGGCATCGACGGCGGGGGAGCCGGAAAGCTGGCCTTCCTCTTCCCCGGACAGGGCAGTCAGCGCCCCGGCATGCTCGCCGAACTCTTCGTCGCCTTCCCCGAGTTGCAGCGCTACCTCCAGCTCGGCGCACGCTGGGGGGACGCGCTCTACCCGCCGGCCGCCTTCGACGAGGAGACGAAGGCCGGTCAGCTGGCCCGGATCACCGACACCTCCGTCGCCCAGCCCGCGCTCGGTGTGGTCGAGCTCGCAGCCGCCGAACTGCTCGCCTCGGTCGGCGTACGCCCGGCCATGGCCGCCGGTCACAGCTACGGCGAACTCGTCGCGCTTGGTGTGGCCGGGGCGCTCGCGCCCCAGGACGTCCTCACCGCGAGCGCCGCCCGCGCCGAGGCGATCCTCGCCCAGGTGGCGGACGGCGACGCGGGCACGATGGCGGCTGTCACCGCCACCGTCGAGCAGATCGAGGAAGTGCTGCGGCCGGCCGGTCTCGCCGAGGACATCGTCGCCGCCAACCGCAACGCGCCCCGGCAGACTGTCCTCTCGGGTCCCACCGAGCCGATGGCCGCCGCCGTCGCTCAACTGCGAGACGCGGGCTACTCGGCGAAGCCGCTCCAGGTGGCCTGTGCCTTCCACAGCCCCCTGCTGGCCGGCGCGGGCGACGCGTTCGCCGACCGCCTGGAGTCCATGACCGTCTATCCGACCACCTTCGACGTCTGGGCCAACCGCACGGCCGAGACGTACCCGGCGGAGCCCGCGGCGATCCGGGCCGGCCTCGCGGCGCAGATCGACGCGCCCGTCCGGTTCACCGAGCAGATCGAGGCCATGTACGCGGCGGGCGCCCGGGTCTTCGCCGAGGTGGGCCCCGGCACCGTACTGAGCAGGCTGGTCTCCGCCGTCCTGGGCGACCGCCCGCACCGTACGATCCCGCTCGACGGAGGCCGGGGCGCCGGACTGACCGGCTTCCTCACCGCCCTGGCCCGGCTCGCCGTCAGCGGAGCCGATGTCCGCACCGGCCGGCTCTTCCAGGGACGCGACGCGGTCGATCCCGAGACCGCGGTCCCCGGGCGCACCGCAGGCTGGACGGTGGACGGCCAGCTCGTCCGCCTCGCCGACGGCACCATTCCCCCCAACGCCCTGCACCCCGCCAGACTCGTTACGGAGCTGATCGTGCCGGAGAACTACGCCCCCCACGGCGCCGCGGCGTCCGGTCCCGACGCACTCGTCGCCGAATTCCTGCGCACCAGCAGGGACTTGGTGGCGGCGCAGCGAGACGTCATGCTGAGTTATCTGGGCGGCCCCGGGGCCGTCCCGGCGGACCGGCAGCTCGCCTACGCCGCCGCACCACAGCTGTCCGCCCCCGCCGCGCTCCCCGCCCCCGCCGCACTGTCCGCGCCCGCCGCGCTCCCCGCGTCCGTCCCGGCGACCGCTGTCGTCGTGTCCGCCGCGCCGGCCTCCGCGCCCGCCGCTGCTGGTGGAGTGCCGGATCGTGAGGCGGTGCTCGGCGCGGTGCTGGCGGTGGTGGCGGAGCGTACGGGTTATCCGGTGGACATGATTGAGCCGGAGCTTGATCTGGAAGCGGATCTGAGTGTCGACTCGATCAAGCGGACGGAGATCGCGGGTGAGTTGGCGGTCAGGCTTGGGCTGCCGGTGGATGGTGGTGCTGAGCTGGAGGGGCTGAGTGCCGCCCGTACCGCAGCAGGCATCGCCGGACTGCTCGCCACCCGCCTCGGTGGAGGGGAGACCTCCGGGACGCGTGACGCCCAGGCCGTTCCCGCCGTACCCACTGCCGTACCCGCCTCGCCCGCCGGCCCCGCGGCCGAGGTCGTGCCCCCGCAGCGGCTGGAGTTCACCGAGGCCGAACTGCCCGCCGTGACCGGGACCGTGGACAGCGGAAGCACGGTGCTGCTCCTGGGCGGCGGTGAGCTGGCCCCGATCGTGGCCGAACGGCTGCGCGCCGCCGGCGCCGAGCCCCGGCTCGTACCCGCCGGAGAGCCGCTGGAGGCCGGTGCCGACGCCGTGCTCTATCTGGACGCCCTCGACGCGGTCGAGGCGCCGCTGCCCGAGGCCTTCCCGCTCTTCCGGACCGTGCTGGCCGGCGCCCCGCGCCGACTGCTCGCCGTCGAGCGCAGGACCGAGGGCGCGGCCAGCGGGCTGCGCGGCTTCTTCCGCAGCGTCGCCCGTGAGTACCCCGACCTCGCCGCGACCCTGGTCGAGGTGGCACCCGGCGCGGCGCCGGACGTGGTCGCCGACGCACTGGTCACCGAACTCGCCGCCACGGAACGGGAGCCGGTCGTCCTGACGGACGCCGGCACCCGGCGCGCCCTGCGACTGACCCTCACCGATCTGGGCGCGCTGGCCGCCACCGGCGCGGGCCCGGCCGGTGACGGGGTCGCGGAGGCCGAGGCGGCGGGGCTCGACCGTGACGCGGTCGTCCTGCTGGTCGGCGGAGCCCGCGGGATCACCGCGCGGTTCGCCCGTACGATCGCCTCCGTCAGCCGGTGCCGTATCGAACTGATGGGCCGCACGCCGGTCCCCGCCGACGCCGAGGACCCGGCGACCGCCGGAGCCACGGACCGCGCCGGGCTGCGGGCCGCCTTCCTCGCCTCCGGGCCGACCTCGCCCGCCGAGGTCGAGCGCCGGGTGTCCGCCGTGCTCGCCGCGCGCGAGGTGCGCGACACGATCGCCGGACTGCGGGCGCTCGGCAGCCGGGTCCGCTACCACTGCGTCGATGTGCTCGACGCGGAGGCGGTACGGGCCACGGTGAAGGACATCCACGCCGAGCACGGCAGGCTCGACGGTGTCGTCTACGCCGCCGGGGTCATCGAGGACAAGCTGATCGCCGAGAAGCCGGTCGAGTCGTTCCGCCGGGTGTTCTCCACCAAGGTGGGCGGGGCGCGCACGGTGCTCGACGCGGTCGACTCGCTGCCCAGCGGACCGCGCTTCGCCGTACTGTTCGGCAGCATCGCCGCCGCGCTCGGCAACCGGGGCCAGTCCGACTACGCCGCGGCCAACGACGCCCTGGAGGAGCTGGGCCGCCGCTGGTCCACCGAGGACCGGCGCGGGCTGACCGTCCACTGGGGCCCCTGGGCGGCCGCCGAGACGAACGGTGGCATGGTCACCCCGGAGCTGATGCGCTCGTACGCGTCGCGCGGGATCAAACTGATCGACCCCGAAGAGGGACCGCTGAGCCTGCTGCGTGAACTCGCCTGGGGCGCCCCCTCGGTGCACGCCGCGGTCTACACCGCCTCCGGCTGGTGACCGGGATGGATCCCCGGACGTCCGCCGGTGCCGGGACACCGGTGGCCATCGTCGGGATGGCCGCGTTCTTCCCCGGCGCGCGGGACCTGGACAGCTACTGGCACAACATCGTCAACGGGGTCGACGCGATCAGCGACGTACCGGCCGATCGCTGGGACGGCGAGTTCTACGCGCCCGACGGGCCCCGGCGCAGCGACCGGGTGTACTGCCGGCGCGGCGGATTCGTCGACCAGCAAGCCGAGTTCGATGTCACGCGGTTCGGCATCATGCCCACCTCCGTGGCGGGCACCGAGCCCGACCAGCTGATCGCGCTGGACGTCGCCCACCGGTCCATCGAGGACGCCGGCGGGGACCCCGTATTCCCCGCCGACCGGCAGCGCGCCGGGATCGTCCTCGGCCGGGGCGGGTATCTGACGCCCGGTCTGGTCCGGCTCGACCAGCGGGTGCGTACGGCCGGCCAGGTCGTCCGTACGCTCCGTGAGCTGGCGCCCGAGCTGGGCGAGGACAGGATCGAGGAGGTACGGGCGGCGTTCGCCGCGCAACTCGGCCCCGAACAGCCGGAGTCGGCCATCGGGCTGGTGCCCAATCTGGCCGCCTCGCGCGTCGCCAACCGGCTCGATCTGCGCGGCCCCGCCTACACCGTGGACGCCGCCTGCGCCTCCTCGCTGGTGGCGGTCGACCAGGCGGTCCGTGAACTGTCGGCAGGGCGTTGTGATGTCATGCTGGCCGGCGGTGTGCACCACTGCCACGACATCACTCTCTGGAGTGTGTTCAGCCAACTCGGCGCGCTCTCGCCGAGCGAGCGGATCCGCCCTCTGCACGCCGGCGCGGACGGGGTGCTCATCGGTGAGGGCACCGGCATCGTGGTGCTCAAGCGGCTCGCGGACGCCGAGCGCGACGGCGACCGTGTCTACGCCGTGGTCTCCGGGACCGGAGTGGCCAGCGACGGCCGCTCCGCCAGCCTCTTCAACCCCGACCCCGGCGGCCAGATCCGCGCGGTGCGGCAGGCGTGGGACGCGGCGGGGCTCGACCCGCGCGCGGCGGACGCCCTGGGACTGCTGGAAGCACACGGCACCGCCACCGTCGCCGGTGACCGCGCCGAACTGGCCACGCTCGCCGAGGTGTTCGGCCCGGCCGCGGGCGAGCGGGCGGCGATCGGCTCGGTGAAGTCGATGATCGGGCACACCATGCCCGCCGCCGGGATCGCCGGGCTGATCAAGGCGGCCCTCGCGATCCACCACGGGGTGCTGCCACCGACCCTGCACTGCGACGAGCCGAACCCCGCCCTGGACGGCACCCGGTTCGCCCCGCTCGCGAAGGCCAGGCCCTGGGCGAAGCCCGCCACCGGCGTGCCGCGCCGGGCGGGCGTCAACGCCTTCGGCTTCGGCGGCATCAACGCGCATGTCGTCCTGGAGCAGCCGGCCACCGCCCCCGCCGCGCGGAAAGCCCGTACGACGGTGACCGAGCCCGAGCGGGTGCTGCGGCTCGCCGCGACCGGCGCCGCGGAGCTGGCCGCGCTGCTGGCCGCCGATGACTCCACGGTCCTGGCGGCCGGACTCGACGAGCGCGCCCCGGCGACGGGAGCGGCGGCCGGTCCCGTCCGGCTCGGCATCGTCGACCCGACCGCGCGCAGGCTGAAGCTGGCACGCAAGGCCGTCGGCAAGGGCGCGGCCTGGCGTGGACGCAGCGATGTGTGGTTCAGCCCGCGCCCGCTGCTGGGCCCGGCGGGCGGCGGCCGGACCGCGTTCGTCTTCCCCGGCCTCGAAGCGGAGTTCGAGCCCCACGTCGCGGAACTGGCCGAGCGGTTCGGACTCCCGTGGTCGGCCGGCGGGAACACCAGGGTCGGGGACGTGGGCCGGCACGGAGCCGCGGTGTTCCAGCTCGGCCGCCTCCTCGACACCGCGCTGCGCAGGCTCGCCGTCGTGCCCGACGCGGTCGCCGGACACAGCGTGGGGGAGTGGACCGCCATGGCCTGCGGCGGCATCCACGCCGCCGACGAGGTGGACACCTTCCTCGCGGGCTTCGACCCGGACGCGCTGCGCGTTCCCGGAGCGGTCTTCGCCGTGCTCGGCATGCCCGCCGACAAGGTGGTGGCCGAGCTGGGCGGTCGTACCGATGTGGTGCTCTCGCACGACAACGCCCCGAACCAGTCGATGATCTGCGGCCCGGAGGAGGCCGTCGGTGAACTGGTCCTGCGTTTCCGGGGCCAGGGGGTGATCGGGCAGGCGCTGCCGTTCCGCTCCGGTTTCCACACCCCGATGCTCGCGCCGTACCTCGATCCGATCCGGCGCGCGGCGGAGACGTACACCCTCCATCCGCAGACCACCCCGGTCTGGTCCGCGACGACCGCCACGCCCTACCCGGCCGAACCGGCCGCCGTACGCGAGCTGTTCGTCCGGCATCTGCTCGAACCGGTGCGGTTCCGGCTCATGATCGCCGCGATGCACGAGGCGGGGTACCGCGCGTTCATCCAGCTGGGCGCGGGGCAGCTCGGCTCGCTCATCGACGACACCCTGGCGGGCCAGGACCGGCTCGTCGTCTCCGCGCACTCCACGGCCCGGGACAGTCTGGCGCAGCTGCGCCGGGTTATCACCGCGCTCTGGGTGGACGGCGCCGGTCCCGATGTCGCCCCGCTGCTGGGGTCCGTGACCGGCACGTCGGCCCGTACGGCGACCGCATCGGCGCGGCCGGTCCGGGCCGGGGTACGGCTGGATCTCGGCGGGGCGCTCGTCTCCCTGCCCGAGCAGGCCAGGAAGGCGCTGACCGGGATCGTGCCCCGGCCCGTCACCCCCGCCGCCTCGCCCGCGCTCGCCGTCGCCGACGGCGGGGCGCTGGAACTGCTCGGCCGGGCCGGCGCGCGGTTCCCGGTGGCCGCCGAACTCTCCGCGCTGCTGAACGACACCGCGGCCGTCGCGAACGAACTCATCGGCGCGGGCGCCGCGCACCGGCGTACCGCCCCGGCCCGCCGGGGCCCCTCGAACGGCACGCCCGCCCCAGCCGGCGCCGTGGCACCGGTCCCCGGGGTACTGCGGGTGGACGTCGCCGCGATGCCGTATCTGCTCGACCACTGCTTCTTCCGGCAGCGCCCCGGATGGCCGGACGAGGCCGACCGCTGGCCGATCGTGCCCGCCACCACGGTCATCGGCCATCTCATGGAGATCGCCGAGCGCGCCGTGCCCGGAACGCGGGCGGTCGCCGTGCACGAGGTGCGGCTGCTGAAGTGGATCGAGGCCATGCCGTCCGTCGACGTACCGGTGGTGGTACGGCGGCAGGCGCCCGACCGGGTCGAGGTGGGCCTGACCGGCTACTCCCGGGCGGTGGTCGAACTGGCCCCGCGCCATACGGAACCGCCCGCGCCCTGGCCGGTGGACCCGGCCGCCGAGCGCACCCCCGGGCTGCGGGCCGAACAGCTCTACAGCGAACGGTGGATGTTCCACGGGCCGCGCTTCCAGGGCGTCAGCGAACTGACCGCGCTCGGCGATCTGTCGGTCCGGGGCGTCATCACCGCCCCGGACGCCCCCGGCGCCCTGCTGGACAACGTCGGGCAGCTCCTCGGCTACTGGATCATGGCGACGCTCACCGAGCGCACCACGGTCTTCCCGATCGGGATGGACCGGATCCGCTTCCACGGGCCGGAGCCGGAGCCGGGCCAGCGGCTGGACTGCCTGATCCGTATCACCGAGGTCACCGACCTCACCCTCACCGCGGACATGCAGCTCGTCCACGAGGGCCGGGTCTGGGCGGAGTTCACCGGCTGGCAGGACCGGAGGTTCGACACCGACCCCAACATCCGCGCGGTGGACCGCTTCCCGGGCCGCAACACCCTCTCCACGGCCGAGCCCGAGGGCTGGACGAAGGTGCACGAGCGCTGGCCCGACCTGGCCACCCGTGAGCTGATCATGCGCAATATGCTCGGTGGCGAGGAACGCGCGGGATACGACGAACTGCCCCCCGTCCGCCGCCGCCAGTGGCTGCTCGGCAGGGTCGCCGCCAAGGACGCGGTCCGCGGACTGCTGTGGGGCGAGGGCGCCGGCGAGATCTATCCGGCCGAGATCGCCGTACGCAACGACGACACGAGGCGGCCCGTCGCCCACGGTGTGCACGGACGCGCGACGGGCGAGCTGACCGTGTCGATCGCGCACTGCCGGGAGACCGGCGTGGCCATCGCCCGGCGCGGCCCGTGCGGGATCGACATCGAGGAGATCACCGACCGGCCGAGGTCCGCCGCCGAGATGGCCTGCGACAGCGGCGAACTGGCCCTGCTGGACCGGCTGGTGGCCGCGGCCCCGGACAGCGGACCCGGCTGGTTCACCCGGTTCTGGACGGCCAAGGAGGCCGTCGCCAAGGCGCGCGGTACCGGTCTGCGCGGCCGGCCCGCCGACTACCGCGTGGTGGCGGCGGACGCGGAGAGGCTGCGCGTCGTGACCGAGGGCCGGGCCTACGAGGTGAGTGTGCGGCAGGTGGCCAATCCACCGGGACTGCCCGAGCGGCGGTACATCGTCGCCTGGACGACCGATGACAACGAGACAGGAGAGTCTGATGAGCACTGAGGCGATCGGGTTCGTGACCACGGAGCCGCTGGACACCGATGATGCCGCTGTGCTGGCGGACATCACCCGGATGCTGCGCGAACTGCTGGAGGAGGACGGCCTCGACGACGCCGAGATCACCCGCGGGACCACCTTCCACGACGATCTCGAACTGGAGAGCATCGATCTGGTGACGCTCGCCGGTGTTCTGCGCGAGCACTACGGGGAGCGGGTCAACCTCGCCCTCTTCATCGCCGATCTCGAACTCGACCAGATCATCGCCCTCACCGTCGGTGAGCTGGCCGACTATGTCGCGGCGTCGCTGCGCGCCAACGGGCAGGGCTGAGCCGATGACCAAGATACGTACCGGCGAGATCACCACCCATGTGCAGCGGCTGCCCGCCGCCACCAGGCCCGCCGACGGAGGTGAACCGGCCGTTGTCGTCTTCGTGCACGGTCTGCTCACCGACAGCCTGGCCAGCTACTACTTCACCCTCGGCCCGGCCTTCGCCGCCGCCGGCTTCGACGTGATCATGTACGACCTGCGCGGCCACGGCCGCAGCGACCGGCCGGCCACCGGCTACCGTCTCGAATCCTTCGTCGCCGACCTCGCCGGGCTGCTCGACGCGCTGGGCGAGACCCGCCGGGTGCATGTCGTCGGTAATTCCTTCGGCGGTACGGTGGCCGCCGCGCTCGCCGCGTGGCACCCCGACCGGGTCGCCACGGTCACCATGATCGAGTCCGAGCCGCCGGTCGCGGAGTGGACCCGGCACATGGCCGACGGACTCGCGGACGCCAAGAGCCAGCTCGCCCGCGAGGATGTCATCGGCTGGATCTCGGCCCATCACGGCGCGCACACCGCCCGGCTCTCGCGGGGTGCGAGCCGTATCCTGCGGGTCACCACCCTCGCCGAGGACATCCCGGCGGGACGCGTCATCGACGACGATCTCTCCGCGCTCGTCTGTCCGGTCCTGGCCATCTTCGGTGACGAGTCCGGACTGAGCGCCCAAGTGGACGCCCTGGAAGCCAAGCTGGCGTCCTGCCGCACCGTGGTCCTCGCCGAGCAGGGCCACTCCGTACTCGTGGAGCGGACCGAGGAGACCCGGGACCTGATCCTGGAGTGGATACGGGATCACACACTCGCCGGGGCGGTGCGGTGAGCCGCTTCCTGCTCGTCGTCCCGCCGCTGGTGGGGCATGTCAACCCGCTGGTCGGGGTGGCCGGTGAACTCGCCCGGCGGGGGCACCCGGTGGCATGGGCCGGACAGGCCGACCAGATCCGCCGGCTCGCCGGCGCGGACGCCACGGTCTTCGACTGCGTCATGCCCGCCCATGGGCTGGCCAGGCCGCCGGAGCTGACCGGACCCGCCGCCTTCCGGTTCCTGTGGGCGGAGTTCTTCGTTCCGCTGGCCGACCTGATGGCGCCGGGCATCGAGGCCGCCATCGACGCCTTCCGGCCGGACGTCGTCCTCGGTGACCAGCACGCCGTGGCGGGCGCGCTGGTGGCCGAGCGCAGGGGCGTCCCCTACGTCACATCCGCGACCACCTCGGCCGAACTCATCGACCCACTGGCCGGGATGCCGAAGGTGGCCGCCTGGCTCGGCGATCTGCTGGGCGCGCTGCGCGCGCGGATCGGTGACCCGGCGGGCACGGCCGACCCGCGGTTCTCGCCGTACGGTGTCATCGCCTTCACCGGGCGCGAACTGCTCGGTGACGCGCCGCTGCCCTGGGAGCGGACACATCTGGTCGGACCGGCCATCGCCCCCCGCGCCGACCGCTCCGACTTCCCGTGGGACGAACTCGATCCGGAGCGCTCCACTGTGCTCGTCTCGCTCGGCACGGCCAACGCGGACGCGGGCGGCCGGTTCCTGGCGGAGGCGGTCACCGCGCTCGACGGACTCGGGGACGCGGTACAGGGCGTCGTGGTCGACCCCGGCCATACGCTCTCCGCGGTGCCACCGGGAGTGCTCGTACACGCCCACGTCCCGCAACTCGACCTACTGGCACGGGCCGACGCCGTCGTCTGCCACGCCGGACACAACACGGTGTGCGAGTCGCTCTGGCACGGGCTGCCGCTCGTACTCGCCCCGATCCGCGACGACCAGCCCATCGTCGCGCAGCAGGTGGTGGACGCGGGCGCGGGGGTGCGGGTCCGCTTCAACCGGGTGAACGCCGCCCGGCTGGCCACGGCCGTCGAGACCGTACTGGACAGCGCCGGTGGCCACCGCGCCGCCGCCGAGGCGATCGGCCGGTCCTTCCGCGCGGCGGGCGGCCATGTCACCGCAGCCGACCACCTGGAGCGGATGGCGGCGCGGCGCCCGCCCGCGCCCGTCCCCGCGACCCACTGAACACCCCACCGGTGCCCCCCACTCCCACCGGCGAACACCCCTCCCGACCAGCGAACCCGGGACTACCCATGACAACGGCTTCCGCTCCCCCCGCGACGGCTGAGACCCCTCGGTCACCCGCGTCGGCCCCGCCCCCTGAGGCGCCCGCGACGCCCCCGCTGCGCGTACTGCTGCGCTACGCCCGACCGCACCGGACGGTGCTGCTCGCCACCCTGCTGCTCGTGCTGGCCGCCAGCGCGGCCGGACTCGTACAGCCGCTGGTGGCCCAGCACGTACTGGACGGACTGAGCGACGGGCGCGGGGTGCTCGGGCCCGTGCTCCTGCTGGCCGCGCTCGTCGTGCTGGGCGCCGGGCTCACCGGACTCCAGTCCTGGTGGCAGCAGCGCACCTCGGAACGGGTGGTCCGGCAGATCCGCCGCGACCTGGTGTTCCGGCTGGTACGGCTGCGCGTACCCGAGCTGGACCGCCGTCCACCGGGCGACCTCATCGCCCGCGTCACCTCCGACAGCGCACTCGTCCAGAACGCCGCCACCGAAGGGCTGGTGATGGTCTCCAACGGAGTGCTCAGCATCCTCGGCGCGGTGGTCCTGATGGGCGTGGTGCATCTGGGACTGCTCGGGGTGACCGCCGCCGTGCTGATCGCCGTCGCCCTGATCATGGTGCTCGTCCTGCCCCGGATCCGTGAGGCCGTCGCCCGCGCCCAGGAGTCGGTCGGCGCGGTGGGCGCCGCGCTCGACCGTACGCTCGGCGCCGCCAGGACCGTGAAGGCCAACGGCGCCGAAGGCCGGGAGACCGAACGTGCGGGAGAGGCCATCGAGGGCGCCTACCGCGCCGGACTGGCCGGAGCGCGCTATGTCGCGCTGGTGAAGGTCCTCTCCGGGGTGTCCATCCAGGCGGCGTTCCTCGCGGTGCTCGGCGTGGGCGGAGCGCTGGTGGCCTCCGGCGGCCTCGAAGCCTCCGCGCTGATCGCCTTCCTGCTGTACGTGTTCTATCTGGCGAGCCCGGTCGGCTCACTGGTCGCCGGGCTGAGCATGCTGCAACAGGGTCTCGGCGCCGTCGGCCGTATCGAGCAGGTCAAGCACATGCCCGTCGAGGACGATGTGGACGCCCCGCGCGAACCCGTCGCCGCCGTGGCCGCGCCGGGCGCGCCGCCGGTCGAGTTCCGGGACGTACGGTTCTCCTACCCCGGCCGCGCACCCGCCCTGCGCGGTATCTCGTACACCGTCCCCGGCGGCACCCAGACCGCGCTGGTCGGGCTCTCCGGCGCGGGCAAGACCACGATGTTCGCCCTGCTCCAGCGCTTTCACGAACCGGACGCGGGACAGATCCGGATCGACGGTGTCGACATCGCCACCCTGCCCCGGTCGGAGGTGCGCAGGCGCATCGCCTATGTGGAACAGGAGTCGCCGGTGATGGCCGGCACCATCGAGGACAATCTGCGGTACGCGGCGACCGACGCCTCGGACGAGGACATCGCGGAGGTCCTGCGACTCACCCGGCTCGACGCCCTCATCGACCGGCTGCCCGACGGGCTGCGCACCGAGGTCGGCAACCGCGGCGTCACCCTGTCGGGCGGCGAGCGGCAGCGGCTGGCCATCGCGCGGGCCCTGCTGCGCCGGCCGGAGGTGCTCCTCCTCGACGAGGCCACCGCCCAGCTCGACGCGAGCAACGAACGGGCGCTGCGGGAGGCGGTGGACCAGGCGGCCCGGCGCTGCACCGTGATCCTGATCGCGCACCGGCTGTCCACCGTGACCGGCGCCGACCAGATCGTGGTTCTCGAACACGGTCTGGTGCGCGCCGCGGGAACCCACGCGGAGCTGGTCGAGGCCGACGTCCTCTACCGCGAACTCGCCTCCTCCCAGATGCTGGTGAGCGAAGGAAATGAGGACATCGGCGAATTGGCGGACGTGCCGCGCTGACAAAAGGAAACGGCAGTGGGGGTGTTCCGCCGAATGAAGCGGAACACCCCCACTTAATCAGTCCGTTGACCGGTCGGCCGGTCGCTCCGTCAGCCGGTGAGGGCGTTCAGAGCGGCCAGATAACCGTCGCGGTGACCCGCGGCGTTCGGGTGGTAGGACTCGTTGATCTTGTCCCATTCCAGGCTGGTGACCCAGGTGGAACCGGACGAGCAGATCGTGTGCGGGTCGAATACCGGCCGTGCGTCGAGGAATTCGAAACCGGCGGCCGCCGCACGGCTGGACATGACGGAGGCCAGGGCGTCGGCCGCGGAGTTCATCGCGGTACGCTCGGCGTCGCTCAGCCCGAATATGCCGCAGTTGCCCCCGATGGTGTAGAGCCGGGGATATCCGACGACGACGACTCTCGCGTTGGGCGCGGCGGCGCGCACCGCCCCGTAGGTCTGCGCGAGCGCGGGGGACAGGACGGACTGCGCCGCCTGCTTGGCCGCCTCGACCCCGTTGATGCAGTCACGGTCCTCGATCGTGAGGATGCAGTTCGTCAGTACATCGACGAACCCGACGTCATTGCCGCCGACCTGCAGCGTCACCAGTGTGGTGTCCGCGGTGAGCTGCGGTATCTGGGAGTTGATCACATCGGTCGTGGTCGCTCCGGAACACGACGCCTCGACGAACGCCACCGAGCTGTGCTGAGCCGCCCACAGCCGCGGGTAGGTCAGCGGGCCCCGGCGGCACGCGTCGTTGGGGTCGTCGTAGGTACGGGTACCCGGAGCGACCGCGTACGAGTCGCCCAGCGCCACGTACTTACCGTCGGCCGCGTAGGCGGAGGGCGACATCGAGGCCGCCGCGACGATTGCCAGAAGAACGGCGAACAGTGCCTTTATTGAACGCACGGAGATGCTTCTCCAGGAGTGGGGGGACATGGACTCCACTTGGATAGCAGTTCACGGCGGCAAGTGACGATGGATTCAATGAAAAACTGATGACGATTCAGATGCCAGATGGATCGCGGTGGCCACCAGACCGCGTTCCGCGATCCAGCGGCCCTGGAATTCACCGATATGACGGTCGTTCACGAAGGGGCCCGGTACCAGAAGCCTTGCCTGAAAGGTCCGTTCGACCGGGTCGATGTCGATTTCCGCCTCGGAGAAGTCGAGTTCGCGCCCGGTGAGTGGATACCACACCTTGAAAACGCTCTCCTTGGCGCTGAAAATCAGCCGGTCATAGCTGATTCCGGGGTGACTCACGGTCAGCGACGTGATGCGCGTCCGCTCGGCCGGCAGCGCGATGACATCCAGCACACCCTCGGGCAGCGGCGCGTCGGGCTCCGCGTCGATACCGAGCGCCGCCGTCCCCTCGGACCTGGCCACGACCGCGGCGCGGTAGCCGTCGCAGTGCGTCATGCTTCCGACGATGCCTTCCGGCCATTGCGGCGCCCCCCGCCGGTTGGGCAGCAGCGGTACGGGCCGATGACCGAGACGGCGCATCGCGCGCCGGGCCAGGAACCGCACGGTGGTGAACTCCCGCTGCCGCTTGGGAACCGCGTTCGCCACCAACGCCTTCTCCTGCGGGAACAGCTCTTCGCCCGGCTCGCGTCCGCCGTCGTCGTAGGCCGCCTCGGCGGCGACCGCGGCGGGCAGCACCTCCCCGATCACCGGGCGGCCTGTCCGGCCGGCTCGGGCAGGATCTGGCGCAACGGCTCCCGGGGCGGGCGTTTGCGCCACTCGCGCGGATAGCCGATCGACACCTCCTCGAAGCGCACCTCGTCGTGCCAGGTGACCCGGGGGATGTGCAGATGGCCGTAGACCACGGCGGCGGCACGGAAGCGCACATGCCAGTCGGCGGTCAGTTCCGTGCCGCACCACTGCGCGAACTCCGGGTAGTACAGAACGCGGGTGGGGTCACGGACCAGCGGGAAGTGATTGACCAGAACCGTACGCAGGGACGGGTCGACGGCCGACAGCCGGCGCTCGGTCTCCTCGACCCGCGACCAGCACCAGGCGTCCCGGCCCGCGAACGGCTCGGAGTGCAGGAAGTATTCGTCGGAGCAGACCACGCCCGCCTCATGGGCCAGCCGCAGCGACTCCTCCGTCGTGGTGGCACCGGGCGCCCGGAACGAGTAGTCGTAGAGCACGAACAGCGGAGCGACCGCCACCGGCCCCCCGGCGCCACGCCAGACGGGATAGGGGTCCTCCGGAGTGGCGATGCCCAGCCCCCGGCACAGCTCCACCAGGTGGAGATAGCGCTTCTCGCCGCGCAGATCGCACGGATCCTGCGGATGGGTCCACAGTTCATGATTGCCCGGAGCCCAGATCACCTTCGCGAACCGCTCACTGAGCAGCCGCAGAGCCCACTCGATATCGGTGTATTTCTCGGCGACATCACCCGCGACGATCAGCCAGTCGTCGTCCGAGGCCGGGCGCAGTTCCTCGACCAGTGCGCGGTTCTCGTCGTACACGACATGCAGATCGCTGACGGCGAGGAGTTTTCCGTCGGGCACAATACCGTCCTTATCGGTCGGGCTCGAACGCCGGTGGTCGGACCGGTGCGCTGACCCTTCGAGACTACGCGGAAGCGGGCGGCGACGAGTCGGCCACCGGCAACCGGCCGCTCACCTTTGGCGGCCGGCCTGGGGAGCCATGGGCGCGGGCGGCGTGCAGCCGCGCGTAGGCGCCCTGTTCCCGGATCAGTTCGTCGTGGGTGCCGCGCTCCACGATGCGCCCCGACTCCATGACGACGATGACGTCGGCGTCGCGGATGGTGGACAGCCGGTGCGCGATGACGAAGCTGGTCCTGCCCGCGCGAAGGGTGTTCATCGCGCGCTGGATCAGTACTTCGGTACGGGTGTCGACGGAGCTCGTCGCCTCGTCGAGCACCAGCACGGCGGGCTGGGCGAGAAACGCCCTGGCGACCGTGATCAGCTGCTTCTCGCCCGCGCTCACGCCGGCCGACTCGTCGTCCAGCACGGTGTCGTAGCCGTCCGGCAGCGTACGGATGAAGCGATCCGCGCAGGTGGCGCTCGCGGCGGCGACGATCTCCGCACGGGTGGCCCCGGCGTGGCCGTACGCGATGTTCTCGGCGATCGTGCCGCCGAACAGCCAGGTGTCCTGGAGCACCAGACCGAACTGCGCGCGCAGATCGTCGCGGGTCATCGTCGCGGTGTCCGTGCCGTCGAGCAGGATCCGGCCCTCGTCCACCTCGTAGAACCGCATGAGGAGATTGCCCAGTGTGGTCTTGCCGGCCCCGGTCGGGCCGACGATCGCGACCGTACTGCCGGGTTCCACGGTCAGGGAGAGATCCTCGATGAGCGGCGTCTCGGGGGAGTAGCGGAAGCTCACACGGTCGAATTCCACCCGTCCGGTGACCCGTTCGGGCCGGACCGGATGCTTCGGGTCGGGCCCCTGTTCCTCCGCGTCGAGCAGGGTGAAGACGCGCGCGGCGGAGGCGATTCCGGACTGCAGACGGCCGGCCACACTGGCGACCTGCACGATCGGCTGGCTGAACTGCCGGGAGTACAGGATGAACGCCTGTACGTCCCCGAGCGTCAGCGTGCCGCTCACCACCTTCCACGCGCCCGCCACCGCCACCGCCACATAGCCGAGGTTGGCGATGAACATCATGGCGGGCTCGATGGTGCCCGAGGCGAACTGGGCCTTGGCGCCCGCCCGGAACAGCGCGTCGTTGTGCGCGTCGAACCGCCGCTCGGCCTGCTCGCGCCTGCCGAAGCCCTTGATCAGTGAGTGGCCCGTATAGACCTCCTCCACCTGCGCGTTCATCGAGCCGGTGGCGGCCCACTGCTCGGTGAACCGGGGCTGGGCGCGCTTGCTTATCCACGCGGCGAGCACCCCCGACACCGGCACACTCGCCAGCATGATCAGCGCCAGGGACGGCGAGATCACCAGCATCAGGATGAGCATGGTGACGATGGAGAACACCGAGGTGATCAGCTCGGCGAGGGTCTGCTGAAGGGTCTGCTGGAGGTTGTCGACATCGTTGGTCGTACGGCTCAGCACCTCGCCCGCCGGATTGCGGTCGAAGTAGCGCAGCGGCAGCCGTCCGAGCTTCTCCTCCGCCCTCTCCCGCAGATCGAAGACCACCCGCTGGACGACGGCCGCGACCAGCCTGCCCTGCGCCAGCATGAACAGTGACGCCGCGACATACAGGACGAGCAGGAGCAGCAGTACCCGCCCGACCGCGCCGAAGTCGACGCCCGCGGTGGCGACCCCCGGCGACGCGTCGCCCGAGCCGTCCAGCAGGCCGTCCACGATCAGGTCCGTGGCCCTGCCGAGCAGGAGCGGACCGAACGCGTTGAGTGTGATCCCGCCGATGCCCACCAGGAGGGCGACGGCGATCCGGGGGCGGTGCGGCCGGAGCAGTCCGAGGAGCCGGCGGCCGGGCCCGCGGGGTTCAGTGGGGCTGGGACTGGCCGGCGAGACCATGAACGGTCTCCTCCTCGGTGAGCTGGGAGAGAGCGATCTCGCGGTAGGTGGCGCTGTCGCGCAGAAGTTCGTCATGGGTGCCGGTGCCGCCGACGCGTCCGCCGTCGAGGACCACGATGCGGTCGGCGTACCGCACGGTGGCGACCCGCTGCGCGACGGTGATCACGGTCGACGCCGCGATCTCCGGCGCCATCGCGGTGCGCAGCGCGGCGTCCGTGGCGTAGTCCAGCGCGGAGAAGCAGTCGTCGAAGAGATAGACGGCGGGACGGCGCAGCAGGGTGCGCGCGATGGCGAGCCGCTGGCGCTGGCCGCCCGAGACATTCGTGCCGCCCTGGGAGATCTCGGCGTCCAGCCCGTCGGGCATACGCGCGACGAACTCGGCGGCCTGGGCGATCCGCAGGGCGTGCCACAGCTCGTCGTCGGTCGCGTCCGGGTTCCCGAAGCGGAGGTTGGTCGCGACGGTCCCGGAGAACAGATACGGCTTCTGCGGTACGAACCCGACGGCCCCGCTGAGGACGTCGGGGTCCAGCCGCCGTACGTCGACGCCGTTGACCCGTACCGACCCCTCGGTGGCGTCGAACAGCCGCAGGACGAGATTGAGCAGCGTCGTCTTGCCGCTGCCGGTGGAGCCGAGGATCGCCACGCTCTCCCCGGGGCCCGCGGTCAGATCGATCCCCTGGAGCACCGGCTTCTCGGCGCCCGGATAGCGGAACTCCGCCCCGCGCAGCTCCAGTCGGCCGACGGCGTCCGGCGCGGCCCCCACCGGCTCGGACGGTGGGGTGACACTCGTCGGCGTCGCCAGGATCTCCTGGATACGCCCGGCTGAGACCTTCGCGCGCGGTACCGACAGGAACACGAACGCGACCATCACGACCGACATGAGAATCAGCGAGAGATAGCTGAGGAAGGCGCTGAGCGCGCCGATCCGCATCGCCCCGCTGTCGATCCGGTGGGCACCGACCCAGAGGATGGCGACCATGAACCCGTTCATCAGCAGCAGCACCACGGGCAGCATCGACGCGATGAGCCGGCCGACCCGCCGCGCGACCTCGAACAGCTCCGTGCTCGTCCGGGCGAACCGCTCGCGCTCGTAGCCGTCCCGTACGAAGGAACGCACCACGCGCACGCCGGTGATCTGCTCCCGCAGCAACCGGCCGAGCCGGTCGAGATACGTCTGCATCCGCTCGTAGAACACGCCCATCCGGGCCAGCAGCAGCCCGAACGCCACGGCGACGACCACGACGAGGACCACCAGGATCAGCGCCAGTGGAACGTCCTGCTGGAGCGCCAGCACGACGCTGCCCAGACACATCAGGGGCGCGGCCACGACGATGCCGAAGCCCGACTGCGTCAGCGTCTGCACCTGCTGCACGTCGTTGACCGTCCGGGTCAGCAGCGACGGCGTACCGAAGCGGCCCACCTCCCGGGCGGAGAAGTCCAGCACCCGGCGGAAGACGACCGAGCGGATGTCGCGTCCCATCGCCATCGCGGTACGGGAGGCCAGGAACGCCGCGCCGATCGCCGCGGCGACCTGGACCAGCGCCACCGCGACCATGACCATCCCGAGCCGCGAGACATAGCCGCTGTCCCGTGCGACGACACCGTTGTCGATCAGGGCGGCGCCGAGCGTCGGCAGCAGCAGTGTGCCGAGGATCTGGATCAGTTGCAGGAGGACCAGCAGGGCAGCGGCTCGCCGGTACGGGCGCACATGGGTACGAAGAAGTCTGAACAGCACGGAAAGACGCTCCGGTTGACAGAGCCGGCCCGAACGCCGACGCACACAGTGCACCGCATCGCGGTCCCGAAAATTACTAGTGTTCCGCCTCTCCGCGCCTTCCTGACGGGTCTCTGACTCGGGAATTCCCTAGTAAGCACGGGTTTTCTTGACACCGTGGTCGGAGGCTTGCGAGCGTGCCGATGTCTATCGTCCGGACAGAAGCGTATTCGATGCAAGGTCGTCGACCGGGCTCTGCGTTTGGGCGGTCTCTCCGTGGTCGAGAAGGGGTTGGTATGACCAAGCGTGCGCTGATCACCGGAATTACCGGGCAGGACGGTTCTTATCTGGCCGAGCATCTCCTGTCACAGGGCTACCAGGTTTGGGGATTGATCCGAGGACAGGCCAACCCGCGAAAGTCCCGGGTCAGCCGGCTCGTCTCCGAACTCTCGTTCGTGGACGGGGACCTGATGGACCAGGGCAGTCTGGTCTCCGCCGTCGACACCGTGCAGCCGGACGAGGTGTACAACCTCGGCGCGATCTCGTTCGTGCCGATGTCCTGGCAGCAGGCCGAACTCGTCACCGAGGTCAACGGCATGGGCGTGCTCCGCGTCCTCGAGGCGATCCGGATGGTGAGCGGCCTGAACAGCTCGCGCACCGCGGGAAACGGCCAGATCCGCTTCTACCAGGCGTCTTCCTCGGAGATGTTCGGCAAGGCCGCCGAGACTCCGCAGCGTGAGACGACGCTGTTCCACCCGCGCAGCCCGTACGGCGCCGCGAAGGCGTACGGGCACTTCATCACCCGCAACTACCGTGAGTCCTTCGGGATGTACGCCGTTTCCGGGATGCTCTTCAACCACGAATCCCCCCGCCGCGGCTCGGAGTTCGTGACCCGGAAGATCTCCCTCGCCGTCGCCCGGATCAAGCTCGGACTCCAGGACAAGCTGCACCTCGGAAACCTCGACGCGGTACGTGACTGGGGCTTCGCCGGCGACTATGTGCGCGCCATGCACCTCATGCTCCAGCCCGACGAGCCGGACGACTACGTGGTGGGCAGCGGCACCATGCACTCGGTGCGGGACGCGGTGCGCATCGCCTTCGAACACGTGGGCCTGGACTGGCAGGACTACGTCGTCATCGACCCCGAGCTGGTCCGCCCCGCCGAGGTGGAGATCCTCTGCGCGGACAGCGAGCACGCCCGTACCAAGCTGGGCTGGAAGCCCAGCGTCGACTTCCCCGAACTGATGCACATGATGGTCGACGCCGATCTGAATCAGGTCTCCCGGGAACACGAATACGGGGACCTTCTGCTGGCCTCCAACTGGTAGTGGAACGAAGGGCCGCGGAGAACTAGGGAATTCCCGTAGCGGTCCGTACGACACTCGCCACATGGCTTCCCGCTAAATGGCTGCGAAGCCATGTGGCTTTCTATTTTTCGCATTGCACGGCGAGCGCGAGATGCCCCGCGTGATTCATGTTCGGCCGCTGGCTGTCGAGATGGGTTGAGTTGAGATGGACAACGAACAGAAGCTCCGGGACTACCTCAAGCTTGCCACCGCCGATCTCCGAAGGACGCGGCAGCGGGTCAATGAGCTGGAGACGGCGGCCCAGGAGCCGATCGCCATCATCGGTATGACCTGTCGCTACCCCGGCGGTGTCAGCAGCCCGGAAGACCTCTGGCGCCTGGTCGAGGCCGGTGAGAACGGCATCACGGCGTTCCCCACCGACCGCGGCTGGGACGCCGAGGCGCTCTCCTCGTCCAGCACCTCGTCCGGCGGATTCCTGCACGACGCCCCCGACTTCGACGCCGACTTCTTCGGTATCTCGCCGCGCGAGGCCGTGGCGATGGACCCGCAGCAGCGCGTCGCACTGGAGTCCGCCTGGGAGGCGTTCGAACGCGCGGGCATCGACCCGACCTCGGTCAAGGGCAGCCAGACCGGTGTGTTCATGGGCGCGATGGCCCAGGACTACCGGGTCGGTCCCGCCGACGGCGCCGAGGGGTTCCAGCTCACCGGCAACACCGGCAGCGTCCTGTCCGGACGTATCTCCTACACCTTCGGTACGGTCGGCCCCGCCGTCACCGTGGACACCGCCTGTTCCTCCTCGCTCGTGGCCGTCCATCTCGCCACCCAGGCGCTGCGCGCGGGGGAGTGCACCCTCGCGCTGGCCGGCGGCGTCACCGTCATGTCGAGCCCCGGCACCTTCATCGAGATGGGCCGTCAGGGCGGCCTCTCCGCGGACGGCCGCTGCCGCTCCTTCGGGGACACCGCCGACGGCACCGGCTGGGCCGAGGGCGTCGGCATCCTCGTCCTGGAACGGCTCTCCGACGCCCGCCGCAACGGCCACGAGATCCTCGCCGTGGTGCGCGGCACCGCCGTCAACCAGGACGGCGCGTCGAACGGACTGACCGCGCCCAACGGCCCCTCCCAGCAGGAGGTCATCCAGCAGGCCCTGATCAACTCCCGGCTCTCCGCCGCCGAGGTCGACGCCGTGGAGGCACACGGCACCGGCACCACGCTCGGTGACCCGGTCGAGGCCCAGGCCCTGCTCGCCACCTACGGCCAGGGCCGCGACAAGGACCGGCCGCTGCTGCTGGGCTCCGTCAAGTCGAACATCAGCCACACCCAGGCCGCCGCCGGTGTCGCGGGTGTCATCAAGATGGTCATGGCGATGCGCCATGGAGTACTGCCCCGGACCCTGCTGGCCGACGAGCCCTCGTCGCATGTCGACTGGTCGCGGGGCGCGGTCCGGATCCTCGACCGGAACGCCCCCTGGCCCGAGACCGGCGCGCCCCGGCGCGCGGGCGTCTCCTCCTTCGGCATCAGCGGCACCAACGCGCACACCATCGTCGAGCAGGCCCCGGCCGCCGACGGGGCCGATGACGCTGCCGACGCCCCCGCGGACGGCGCCGGCATCGAGCCGGGCACCGTACCGCTGCCGGTCTCCGGACGGACCCGTGAGGCGCTGCGCGCCCAGGCCGCCGGGCTGCTGGCCGCGCTGGAGGCCGACCCCGCCGCGAGCGTCCTCGACACCGCCTACTCACTGGCCACCACCCGCGCGGGCTTCGAGCACCGCGCCGTGCTCCTGGCCGCCGACCGCGACGGCGCGCTCGCCGCGCTGACGGCGCTGGCCGAGGACCGGGAGACGGCCGGCCAGGTGCGGGGCGCCGTCCAGGGCGCCACCCAGGGCGACGGCAAGCTGGCGTTCCTCTTCACCGGCCAGGGCTCCCAGCGCCTCGGCGCGGGCCGTGAACTCCACACCAGATTCCCGGTGTTCGCCCAGGCACTGGACGCCGCCTTCGCCGCGCTCGACCCGCTGCTCGACCGGCCGCTGCGTGATGTGCTCTGGGGCGAGGACGCCGACGCGCTGAACCGTACCGAGTACGCGCAGCCCGCGCTGTTCGCCGTCGAGGTCGCGCTGTACCGCCTGGTCGAGTCCTGGGGCGTCAAGCCGGACTATCTGACCGGTCACTCGATCGGCGAGATCACCGCCGCCCATGTCGCCGGAGTGCTGTCGCTGACCGACGCGGCCGCCCTTGTCGCCGCCCGCGGCCGGCTGATGCAGGCGCTGCCCGAGGGCGGCGCGATGATCGCCGTACAGGCCACCGAGGACGAGGTCACCCCGCTGCTGGCCGGCCACGAGGACGCGGTGACGATCGCCGCGGTCAACGGCCCCTCCGCGCTCGTCCTCGCCGGTGAGGAGAGCGCGGTCGCCGGGATCGCCGCCCGCCTGGCGGACGGGGGCCGCAAGACGAAGCGGCTGACGGTCTCGCACGCCTTCCATTCGCCGCTCATGGAGCCGATGCTCGACGAGTTCCGCGCCGTGGTGGCCGGCCTGTCCCTCCAGGCCCCGCTGCTGCCGTTCGTCTCCAACCTCACCGGCGAGCCCGCCACGGTCGCGCAGGTCACCTCCACCGACTACTGGGTGGATCATGTCCGCCGGGCCGTACGGTTCGCCGACGGCGTCGGCTGGCTCGCCGGCCACGGCGTCACCACCTTCCTCGAACTCGGCCCCGACAGCGTCCTGTCCGCGATGGCCGAGGACTGCCTCGACGCGGCGGACGCGGAGGGCCACGCCGCGCTGCCCGCGCTGCGGGCCGGCCGCCCCGAGACCGACACCCTCACCACCGCGCTGGCCGGACTGTACGTACGGGGCGTCACCGTCCGCTGGGCGGAGTACTTCGCGGGCACCGGCGCGCACCGTCACGACCTGCCGACCTACGCCTTCCAGCGCCGCAGGTACTGGCCCAAGGGCGGCGCCCAGAACCAGTCGGCCGATCTGCGGGCCGCCGGGCTCGGCGCGGCGCACCACCCGCTGCTCTCCGCCGCCGTCTCCCTCGCCGACTCCGAGGGCGTGCTCCTCACCGGCCGGCTCTCGCTCCAGTCCCACCCATGGCTCGCCGACCACGCGGTGCGCGCCACCACACTGCTTCCCGGCACCGCCTTCCTCGAACTCGCCCTCCGCGCGGGCGACGAGGTCGGCTGCGACCTGGTCGAGGAACTGACCCTGGCCGCGCCGCTGATCCTCCCGGAGCGGGGCGGTGTCCAGGTCCAGCTGTGGATCGGCAACCCCGACGACTCCGGCCGACGCACCGTCAACGTCTACTCACGCCCCGAGGGCGGCGACGAGACGGCCTGGACGCGGCACGCCACCGGCGTACTGGCCGTCGACGAGCGGGCCGGGGAGCGGGGCGCCGGGTTCGACGCCGCCGTGTGGCCCCCCGCCGGGGCCGAGCCCGTCGCCGTCGAGGGCGTCTACGACCGGCTGGCCGACGACGGCTTCGCCTACGGTCCGGTCTTCCAGGGGCTGCGGGCCGCCTGGCGGCGCGACGGCGACGTGTACGCCGAGGTCGTGCTGCCCGAGGCCGGCGAGGCAGACGCGGACGCGTTCGGTCTGCACCCCGCGCTGCTGGACGCGGCGCTGCACGCGGCGTCCTTCGTCGAACTCGGCGCCGACAGCCGCGGCGGACTGCCCTTCTCGTGGGAGGGCGTGTCGCTGCACGCGAGCGGAGCCTCCGCGCTGCGGGTACGGCTCTCCCCGGCCGCCGAGGACGCGGTCTCGATCACCGTCGCCGACACCTCCGGCGCGCCGGTCGTCTCCGTCGAGTCGCTGGTGCTGCGCGCGGTCGCGGAGCGGGAGCTGGACAGTGCCGCCACGGCCGCCCGCGACGCGCTGTTCGGTCTCGACTGGGTTCCCGTACGGCAGGGTTCGAACGTCCCCGCATCCATTGCCCTGGTGGGACCCGACGCGTTCGGACTCGCCGGGCACGAGGCCCTGGCGGGCACGGTCGTGGTCCATCCGGATCTGGCGGCGCTGGCGGCGGGCGAGGATCCGGTGCCCGCTGTCGTCCTGGTGACGGTCGGCGGTACGGGCGACGCGGACGCGGCGCGCTCCGCCCACGCGCTCACCGCCGAGGTCCTGGCGGCGGCGCAGGGCCGGCTCGCCGAGGAGCGGTTCGCCGGATCACGGCTGGTGTTCGTGACACGCGGCGCCGTGGGCGGCGCCGATGTGGCGTCGGCCGCGGCGTGGGGTCTGGTGCGCTCCGCGCAGTCGGAGAACCCCGGCAGCTTCGGACTGGTCGACCTGGACCCCTCGGGGCCCGTCACGCTCCCGCTCCGGGCCCTGGGCACGGACGAGCCCCAGCTGATCATCCGGGACGGCGAGATCAGGGCCGGGCGGCTGGTGCGCAGGGCGCTCGGCGAGATCGGGGCCGGGCCGGTCTGGGACGCCGACGGCAGCGTGCTGATCACCGGTGGTACGGGCGGTCTGGGCGCGGTCGTGGCGCGGCATCTGGTGGTCGGGCTCGGCGTGCGCCGGCTGCTGCTGGTGAGCCGCCGGGGCCCGGACGCCGAGGGCGCCGGGGCGCTGACGGACGAGCTGACGGAGCTGGGCGCCGAGGTCACGGTCGAGGCGTGCGACGCGGCCGACCGCGACGCGCTGGCCGGGCTGCTGGCCCGCCACACCGTCTCCGCCGTGATCCATGCGGCGGGTGTGCTGGACGACGGACTGGTCGGTTCGCTCACTCCGGAACGGCTGGACACGGTCCTGCGTCCCAAGGCGGACGCGGCCTGGAACCTGCATGAACTGACGCGCGGTCAGAAGCTCGCCGCCTTCGTGGTCTTCTCCTCGGTCGCCGGAGTCATCGGCAGCGCGGGACAGGGCAACTACGCGGCCGGAAACGCCTTCCTGGACGCGCTCATGGCGCGCCGCCGCTCCGAGGGCCTGCCGGGCGTGTCCCTCGCCTGGGGCCCCTGGGACCGTACCGGCGGTATGACGGGCTCCCTGGCGGAGGACGAGGCGGAGCGGCACGCGCGCTCGGGGGTACCCGCGCTCCCGGTCGAGCAGGGCGTGGCGCTGTTCGACGCGGCGCTGACCACGGGCGAGGCCGCCGTCGTACCCGTACGGCTGGACCTGCCGGTGCTCCGTGCCCAGGGAGAAGTACCGCCGCTGCTGCGGTCGTTGATCCGCACCCGCGTCCGCCGCGCGTCGTCCGTCGCGGGGTCGGGCACGGCCGGCGGTCTCGTCCAGCGGCTGAGCAGGCTGGACGCGGCCGAGCGTGCCGAACTGCTGCTCGATCTCGTACGCGGACAGGTCGCCCTCGTCCTGGGCCACGCCAGTGGTGCGGACATCGACGCCGGGCGCGCCTTCCGTGAGCTGGGCTTCGACTCGCTGACGGCGGTGGAGCTGCGCAACCGGCTGGGCACCGTCACCGGACTGCGGCTGCCCGCCACACTGGTCTTCGACTACCCGACCGTGCGCGCCCTGGCCGCCTACCTCCTCGACGAACTGCTCGGCTCCGACGCGGCGGTGGCCGTTCCGGCCGCCACGCGGACCGCCGCGGTGGCCGACGAGCCGATCGTGGTCGTGGGGATGAGCTGTCGGTATCCGGGCGGGGTGGCCTCGCCGGAGGATCTCTGGCGGTTGGTCACCGAGGGCGCCGACGCCATCTCCGGCTTCCCCACCAACCGCGGCTGGGACGTCGAGTCGCTCTACCACCCGGACCCGGACCACGCCGGTACGGCGTACACCCGCTCGGGCGGATTCCTGCACGAGGCGGGCGAGTTCGACCCCGCCTTCTTCGGGATGAGCCCGCGTGAGGCGCTCGCCACCGACTCGCAGCAGCGGCTGCTGCTGGAGGCCTCCTGGGAGGCCGTGGAACGGGCGGGCATGGACCCGACGACGCTGCGCGGCAGCGCGACCGGTGTGTTCGCCGGAGTGATGTACAGCGACTACGGCGCGGTGCTGGCCGGCCCGGAGTTCGAGGGCTTCCGGGGCGGTGGCAGCTCGGCGAGCCTGGCATCCGGCCGGGTCTCCTACACGCTGGGCCTGGAGGGCCCGGCGGTGACGGTGGACACGGCGTGCTCGTCGTCGCTCGTCGCGATGCACTGGGCGATGCAGGCACTGCGCAGCGGTGAGTGCTCGCTCGCGCTGGCCGGCGGTGTGACGGTGATGTCGACCCCGTCGGTGTTCGTGGACTTCGCCCGCCAGCGCGGACTGTCGCCTGACGGCCGCTGCAAGGCGTTCTCCGACTCCGCCGACGGCGTCGGGTGGTCCGAGGGCGTCGGCATGCTGGTCCTGGAACGCCTCTCGGACGCCAGGCGCAACGGCCACGAGATCCTCGCGGTGGTCCGGGGCTCCGCCGTCAACCAGGACGGCGCCTCCAACGGTCTGACCGCCCCCAACGGCCCGTCGCAGCAGCGCGTCATCCGTCAGGCGCTCGCCAGCGGCGGACTCGCGGCCGACGACGTCGATGTGGTGGAGGCGCACGGCACCGGCACCACGCTCGGCGACCCGATCGAGGCGCAGGCCCTGCTCGCCGCGTACGGGCGTGACCGCGACCCGGAGCGTCCGCTGCTGCTCGGTTCGGTGAAGTCGAACATCGGTCACACCCAGGCCGCCGCCGGTGTGGCGGGCGTGATCAAGATGATCATGGCGATGCGCCATGGAGTACTGCCGCGGACGCTGCACGTCGACGCCCCGTCCTCGCATGTGGACTGGTCGGAAGGCGCGGTGGAGCTGCTGACCGAGCAGACCGCCTGGCCCGAGACCGGCCGCCCGCGCCGGGCCGGTGTCTCCTCGTTCGGTATCAGCGGCACCAACGTCCACACCATCATCGAGCAGGCCCCGCGCACCACGGTCCCCGCGCGCACCGCCCCGCGCCGCGAGCCCGGAGCCGTGCCCTGGCTGATCTCGGGCCGGACCCGGGACGCCCTGCGCGGCCAGGCCGCCCGGCTGCTCTCCTACGTACAGGCGCGGCCCGGACTCGACCTGGTGGACACGGCGTACTCGCTCGCCACCACCCGTACCCGGTTCGATCAGCGCGCCGCCGTGGTGGCGGGGGACCGTACCGTGCTGCTGCGGTCGCTCACCGCGCTGGCCACCGACCGCCCCGACGCCGGACTGATCGAGGGCGAGGCGGCGCGGCGCGGCAGGACCGCCCTGCTCTTCACCGGCCAGGGCAGCCAGCGGCCCGCCATGGGACGCGAACTGTACGAGCGGTTCCCGGTGTTCGCCGAGGCGCTCGACACGGTGTTCGCCGAGCTGGACCCGATGCTCGACCGGCCGCTGCGCGAGGTGCTGTTCGCCGGCGAAGGCACGGCCGAGGCCGCGCTGCTGGACGAGACCCGCTGGACCCAGCCCGCGCTGTTCGCGGTCGAGGTCGCGCTGTTCCGTCTCGTACGGTCCTGGGGCGTCACACCGGACTTCGTCGCCGGGCACTCGATCGGTGAACTCGCGGCGGCCCATGTCGCGGGCGTGCTGTCGCTCGCGGACGCCTGCGCGCTGGTCGCGGCCCGCGGCCGGCTGATGCAGGCGCTGCCCACCGGCGGCGTGATGGTCGCGGTACAGGCGGCCGAGGACGAGGTCACCCCGTTGCTGGCCGACCGCGAGGACACCGTCTCGATCGCCGCGGTCAACGGCCCCGACTCGGTCGTCGTCTCCGGTGACGAGGACGCGGTCCTGGAGATCGCCGCCGCGTTCGAGGCGCGCGGGCGCAAGACCAAGCGCCTGCGGGTGAGCCATGCCTTCCACTCGCCGCGCATGGCCGGGATGCTCGACGCGTTCCGAGCCGTCGCCGAAGGACTCACCTACAGCGCGCCGCGGATCCCGCTGGTCTCGAACCTGACCGGCGCCCTCGCCACCGACGAGCAGGTGTGCTCGGCGGAGTACTGGGTCGCGCATGTCCGCGACGCGGTCCGCTTCGCCGACTGCGTCCGCACGCTGCGCGACGCCGGCACGACCACCTTCCTGGAACTGGGCCCCGACGCACCGCTCTCCGCCATGGCCCAGGACACCCTGGGCGACACCTACGAAGCCGAACTCGTCCCGCTCTGCCGCGCCGGCCGCGGGGAGGAGGCGTCCGTCACCGCCGCGCTGGCCCGGCTCCAGGTGCGGGGCGGCACGGTCGACTGGCCGGCCTACTTCGCGGGCAGCGGCGCCCGCCGCGTCGATCTGCCGACCTACGCCTTCCAGCACACGTTCTACTGGCCCGAGCTGCCCGCGGCCTCCGTCGCGGCGAGCGCCGACCCGGGGGACCAGCGGCTGTGGGCCGCCGTGGAGCGCGGCGACGCCGATGAGCTGGCCGCCATCCTCGGTCTGGGCGAACAGGAACACGATTCCCTCGGCTCCCTGCTGCCCGCGCTGACGTCCTGGCGCCGCGGCAAGCAGGAGAAGACCCTGCTGGACTCGTTGCGCTACCGCGTCGAATGGACCAGGCTCAACAAGCTGGCCGCCCCGGTCCTGGACGGCACCTGGCTGCTCGTCACCAGCGAGACCAGCGAGACCGGTGAGACGAGCGACACGAGCGACACCAGCGAGATCAGCGGCGCCGAAGACACCGAGGCGGGCGTCGGCGATCTCGCCGAACGGCTGGCGGCCGCGCTCAGCGCCCACGGCGCGCGGGTACGCCGCCTCGTCCTGGACCCCTCGTGCGCCGACCGGCGGACGCTGGCCGCGCGGCTCGCATCCACCAAGTCCACCGAGTCCAGCGACAGCGCCGCCCATGTGCTCTCCCTGCTCCCGCTGGACGAGCGCCCGAGCGACAGCCACGCGCCGCTCACCCAGGGCCTCGCCCTGACGCTCGCGCTCGTCCAGGCACTCGACGACACCGGATCACGGGGACGGCTGTGGACGGCCACCCGGGGCGCCGTGTCCACCGGCCCCGCCGACCCGGTCACCCACCCCGCCCAGGCCGCCGCCTGGGGCCTCGGCCGGACCGTGGCCCTGGAGTACCCGCGGCTCTGGGGCGGACTGATCGACCTGCCCGGCACACTCGACCAGCAGGCCGCGCAGCGGCTCGCGGGCGTGCTCGCCACGAAGGACGCCCCCGACGGCGAGGACCAGGTCGCGCTGCGCGCCTCCGGAGTCTCCGGCCGTCGGCTCGTCCGGTACACCGTCGACGCGGTCCCCGCCGCCGAGGAGTTCACCGCCCGGGGCACCGTACTGGTCACCGGCGGCACCGGTGGCCTCGGCGCCGAGGTCGGCCGCTGGCTGGCCCGCTCCGGCGCCGAGAACCTCGTCCTCACGTCCCGGCGCGGCCCCGACGCCCCCGGCGCCGCCGAACTCCGCGCCGAGCTGGAGGAACTGGGCGCGCGCGTCGAGATCGTCGCCTGCGACGCCGCCGACCGCGACGCGCTCGCCGCCGTACTCGCCGGCATCCCGGCCGAACTGCCGCTGACCGGGGTCGTGCACACCGCGGGCGTCGGACAGTACGGCCCCCTGGCCGAGCTGACCCCCGCCGAGTTCGCCGGGCTGACCTCCGCGAAGCTGGCCGGAGCCGCCCATCTCGACGCCCTGCTCGGGGACCGCGAACTCGACCTGTTCGTCCTCTTCGGCTCCATCGCGGGTGTGTGGGGGAGCGGCGGCCAGAGCGCCTACGGCGCCGCCAACGCCTATCTCGACGCCCTCGCCGAGCACCGGCGCGCCCGGGGCCTGACCGCCACCTCCGTCGCCTGGGGCCCCTGGGCCGAAGCCGGCATGGCCACCGACGAGGCGGTCTCCGGCGCCCTGAAGCGCCAGGGACTCGGCTTCCTGGAGCCGGGCCCGGCCATGGCCGAACTGCGCCGCGCCGTCGTCCAGCGGGACATCACCGTCACGGTCGCCGACGTCGACTGGGACCGCTACGGGCCGGTGTTCACGTCGGTACGCCCCAGCGCGCTGCTCGCCGACCTGCCCGAGGTACGGGCGCTCGCCGGCGCCGGCGCACCGGACGACACCGGCAGCGCCTCCCAGTTCGTCACGCGCGTACGCGCCCTGGACGGGCCCGAGCAGGACCGGTTCCTCTCCGACCTCGTACGGAGCGAGGCCGCCGCGGTCCTCGGCCACGGCTCCGCCGACGGTGTCGCGGAAGGACGTGCCTTCCGCGACATCGGCTTCGACTCGCTGACCGCCGTCGAACTGCGCAAGCGGCTCTCCGGCGTCACCGGCCTCACCCTGCCCAGCACCATGGTCTTCGACTATCCGACCCCGGTGGAGCTGGCGCGGTATCTGCGGGCCGAGATCCTCGGCTCCGTCCTGGAGGTGGCGGGCCCGGTCGCCACCGGCGCGGCCGACGACGAGCCCATCGCGATCATCGGCATGAGCTGCCGCTTCCCCGGCGGCGCCGACTCCCCGGAACAGCTGTGGGACCTGGTCACCAACGGCGCGGACGCGGTGACGGAATTCCCCGTCAACCGCGGCTGGGACGCCCAGGGGCTCTTCGACCCCGACCCCGACCGGCAGGGCAAGACCTACTCGACGCTCGGCGGATTCCTGCACGAGGCCGACGCGTTCGACCCCACATTCTTCGGCATCTCCCCGCGCGAGGCGCTGGTGATGGACCCCCAGCAGCGGCTGCTGCTGGAGACCACCTGGGAGAGCTTCGAGCGCGCCGGGATCAACCCCGCCGAGGCACGCGGCAGCCTGACCGGAACCTTCATCGGCTCCAGCTACCAGGACTACGGCCTCGGCGCGGGCGACGGCGCCGAGGGCCACATGGTCACCGGGAGCAGCCCCAGCGTCCTGTCCGGACGTATCTCGTACGTCTTCGGTCTCGAAGGCCCCGCCGTCACCGTCGACACGGCCTGCTCGTCCTCGCTGGTCGCGCTCCATCTGGCCTGCCAGTCACTGCGCAACGGCGAGTCCACGCTCGCCGTCGCGGGCGGCGCCACGATCATGACCACGCCCGCCCCCTTCGTCGCGTTCAGCCGGCAGCGGGCCCTCGCGCAGGACGGACGCTGCAAGGCGTTCTCCGACGACGCGGACGGCATGACGCTCGCCGAGGGCGTCGGCGTCCTGCTGGTCGAGCGGCTCTCCGACGCCCGGCGCAACGGACACCCCGTCCTCGCGGTGATCCGCGGTTCGGCCATCAACCAGGACGGCGCGTCCAACGGGCTCACCGCCCCCAACGGCCCCTCGCAGCAGCGCGTGATGCGCCAGGCGCTGGCCAACGCGCGCCTCGCCCCCTCCGACATCGACGCCCTGGAGGCGCACGGCACCGGTACGCCGCTCGGCGACCCGATCGAGGCGCAGGCACTGCTGGCGACCTACGGCCGGGACCGCGACCCGGAGCGCTCCCTGCTGCTCGGCTCGGTCAAGTCCAACATCGGGCACACCCAGTCCGCCGCCGGTGTCGCGAGCGTCATCAAGATGGTGATGGCGCTGCGTCACGGCGTGCTGCCGAGGACGCTGCACGCCGAGAACCCGTCCTCGCACGTGGACTGGTCCTCCGGCACGGTGCGGCTGCTGCACGAGGCCGTCGAGTGGCCCGAGACCGGCCGCCCGCGCCGGGCCGCCGTCTCGTCGTTCGGCATCAGCGGCACCAACGCCCATACCCTGCTGGAGCAGGCGCCGGTGGCCGACCACGTGTGCCCGATGCCGACCGCTCCCGCGCTCCCGCCGGTGCCCGTCGCGGGCGGTGTCGTCCCGTGGGCCGTCTCGGCCAGGACCGGCGCCGCGCTGCGCGAGCAGGCGGCCCGGCTGGTCTCGTACGTCGAGAACGCGGACCCCGCGCCGCGCCCGCTCGATCTGGGCTTCTCGCTCGTCGCGTCCCGCTCGGTCTTCGAGCACCGCGCCGTGGTGGTCCCCACCGAGGACACCGACCCGCTGGAGGCCCTGCGCGCCGTCGCGGCCGACGGACCGTCGTCCGTGGTGGCCCGGGGCGTGGCCGACGTCGAGGGCAAGACGGTCTTCGTCTTCCCCGGACAGGGCTCGCAGTGGGCCGGGATGGGCGCCCAACTGCTGTCGGAGTCTCCGGTCTTCGCCGAGCGGATCGGCGAATGCGCCGCCGCTCTCGGCGAGTTCGTGGACTGGTCCCTCCTCGATGTGCTGCGGGAGACGGAGGGCGCGCCCACGCTGGAACGCGTCGATGTCGTCCAGCCCGCCTCGTTCGCGGTCATGGTGTCGCTCGCGGCCCTCTGGCGCTCGCGGGGCGTGGAGCCCGCCGCGGTCGTGGGCCACTCGCAGGGCGAGATCGCGGCGGCCGTCGTGTCCGGCGCGCTGTCCCTGCGGGACGGCGCCCGGGTCGTGGCGCTGCGCAGCCAGGCGATCGGCCGCACGCTGGCCGGTCACGGCGGAATGATGTCCGTGGCACTGCCGGTGGACCAGCTGGAGAACCGGCTGGACGCGTGGTCGGGCCGGGTCTCCGTGGCCGCCGTCAACGGGCCGCGCTCGGTCGTCGTCTCCGGCGAACCGGACGCGCTGGACGAACTGTCGGCGGAGCTGACGGCCGAGGAGGTACGGGTCCGCCGGGTCGCGGTGGACTACGCCTCGCACTCCGCGCAGGTCGAGAATCTGCACGACGAACTCCTCGATGTGCTCGCGCCGGTCACCCCGCGCGCCTCCGACGTCCCGTTCTTCTCGACGATGACCGGCGACTGGCTGGACACCGAGGAGATGGACGCGGGCTACTGGTTCCGCAATCTGCGCCGGCGGGTCCTCTTCGCCGACGGCGTACGCGCCCTGCTGGACGCCGGGCACCGCGCCTTCATCGAGGTCAGCTCGCATCCCGTACTGACCATGTCGGTGCAGGACATGATCGACGAGACGGCCGAACCGGCCGTCGCCACCGGCACGTTGCGCCGTGACCAGGGCAGCGTCTCCCGCTTCCTGCTCTCGGTCGCCGAGGTCTCCGTACGCGGCGTCGAGGCCGACTGGGCCGGACTCTTCGCGGGCACGGACGCCCGGCGGGTCGATCTGCCGACCTACGCCTTCCAGCACGAGAAGCTCTGGGCCATACCGCCCGCCCCCGAGCACGCCCTCGCCGCCGACCCCGTCGACGAGGAGTTCTGGACGGCGGTGGAGCGGGAAGACCTCTCCGCGCTGACGTCCACCCTGGGCACGGACGAGGACTCCGTGGCCGCCGTACTGCCCGCGCTGTCGTCGTGGCGCAGGTCCCGCAAGGACCGCAGCACCGTCGACTCCTGGCGCTACCGGGTGTCCTGGGCACCGGTGGGCACCGTCCCGCAGCCGTCGCTGACCGGCAGTTGGCTCGTCGTCTCCGCCGACGGGCACGACACCGCCGAGGTGGCCGACGCGCTCGGCGGCCAGGGCGCCGAGGTGATCCGGCTGGTGCTGGACGAGCCCTGCGCGGACCGCGCCGTCCTCGCCGAACGGCTCGCCGGAATCGGTGAGTTCGCCGGGATCGTCTCGACGCTCGCCGCCGCCGAGGAGCCCGGCGGGCTCAACCCGGGACTGACGCTCGGCCTCGCGCTGACCGTCTCGCTGGTCCAGGCCCTGGGCGACGCCGGAATCGAGACGCCCCTGTGGTTCCTCACCCGGGGCGCGGTCTCCACCGGCCGCTCCGACGAGGTCACCTCCCCCGTCCAGGCACTGGTGTCCGGCGTGGGCTGGACCGCCGCGCTGGAGCACCCGCAGCGCTGGGGCGGCGTCATCGACCTGCCGCACACGCTCGACCGGCGGGCGGCCGGACGGCTCGCCTCCGCGCTCTCGGGCGCGCTCGGCGAGGACGACCAGCTCGCCATCCGCTCCTCCGGGGTCTTCACCCGCCGTATCGTCCGCGCCGAAGCCGGGGAGCGGGGGATCTCCCGCGACTGGACGCCGCGCGGCACCACGCTCATCACCGGCGGCTCCGGCACCCTCGCCCCGCATCTCGCCCGCTGGCTGGCCGGAGAGGGCGCCGAGCACCTGGTGCTCATGAGCCGCCGGGGCATCGACGCCCCGGGCGCGGCCGAACTGGTCGCGGAACTGGCCGCGTCGGGTGCGGAAGCCACCGCCGTCGCCTGCGATGTGACCGACCGCGACGCCGTCGCCGCGCTCCTCGCGGACCTCAAGGCCGCGGGCCGTACCGTACGCACGGTCGTCCACACCGCCGCCCTCATCGAGCTGTACTCACTGGCCGAGACCACCATGGACGCCTTCTCCCGCGTCCTGCACGCGAAGGTGACCGGCGCCCAGGTCCTGGACGAACTCCTCGACAACGACGACCTGGACGACCTGATCCTCTACTCGTCCACCGCCGGCATGTGGGGCAGCGGAGCGCACGCCGCCTATGTGGCGGGCAACGCCTATCTCGCCGCGCTCGCCGCCCACCGGCGCGCCCGCGGTCTGCGCGCCACCTCCCTGTCCTGGGGCATCTGGGCCGACGACATCAAGGCCGGCCGCGTCGACCCGAAGATGATCCGCCGCAGCGGTCTGGAGTTCATGGACCCGCAGCTGGCGCTGACCGGACTGAAGCGGGCCCTGGACGACGACGAGACCGTCGTCGCCGTCGCCGACGTCGACTGGGAGACGTACTACCCCGTCTACACCTCCGGCCGCCCCACGGCCCTCTTCACCGAGATCCCCGAGGTCCGCGCCCTCACCGAGGCCGCGGAACAGACCACCGGCACCGTCGTGGAGGGCGAGTTCACCGCCCGGCTGCGCGCGCTGTCCGCCGCCGAGCAGGAGCGGCTGGTGCTGGAGGTCGTCCGTACCGAAGCCATGGCCGTCCTGGGCCTCTCGTCCCCCGACGCCCTGCCCGACCAACGGGCCTTCCGTGACGTCGGCTTCGACTCGCTCACCGCTGTCGGACTGCGCAACCGACTCGCGTCCGTCATGGGGCTGACGCTGCCGACGACCATGGTCTTCGACTACCCGAGCCCCGCCGCGCTCGCCGGCTTCCTCCGCTCCGAACTGGCCGGCGCGCGGAGCGCCACCGGCACGGCCGCGCTCCCCGCGTCCCTCTCCGCCGACGACGACCCGATCGCCATCGTCGGCATGAGCTGCCGCTACCCCGGCGGGGTCACCTCGCCCGAGGAGCTGTGGAAGCTCGTCCTGAACGGTACGGACGCCATCTCCGGCTTCCCCGCCGACCGCGGCTGGGACGCCGAGGGGCTCTACGACCCCGACCCGGACCGCTCCGGGCGGACCTACTCCGTCCAGGGCGGATTCCTGCGGGACGTCGCCGAGTTCGACCCCGGCTTCTTCGGCATCTCGCCGCGTGAGGCCATGTCGATGGACCCGCAGCAGCGCCTGCTGCTGGAGACGGCCTGGGAGGCCTTCGAGCACGCCGGGATCGACATCGTCGCCCAGCGCTCCAGCCTCACCGGCACCTTCATCGGCGCCAGCTACCAGGACTACGCCTCCAGCGTGGTCAACTCCGCCGAGGGCTCGGAAGGCCACATGATCACCGGCACGCTCTCCAGCGTGCTGTCGGGCCGGGTCTCCTACCTCTTCGGCTTCGAGGGACCGGCCGTCACCCTCGACACCGCCTGCTCCTCCTCGCTGGTCGCACTGCATCTGGCCTGCCAGTCGCTGCGCAACGGCGAGAGCTCCCTCGCGCTCGCGGGCGGCGTCAGCATCATGTCCACCCCCAGCGCCTTCGTCGGCTTCAGCCGGCAGCGGGCCCTCGCGGTCGACGGCCGCTGCAAGGCGTACGCCGAGGCCGCCGACGGCATGACGCTCGCCGAGGGCGTCGGGCTGGTCCTGCTGGAGCGCCTCTCCGACGCCCGGCGTAACGGCCACACCGTGCTGGCGGTCGTACGCGGCTCCGCCGTCAACCAGGACGGCGCCTCCAACGGACTCACCGCCCCCAACGGCCCCTCGCAGCAGCGGGTCATCCGCCAGGCCCTGGCCAACGCCGGACTCGAATCCCGCGAAGTCGACGTCATCGAGGGCCACGGCACCGGCACCGCGCTGGGCGACCCCATCGAGGCACAGGCCCTGCTCACCACCTACGGCCAGGACCGGGAGACCGAACGACCCCTGCTCCTCGGCTCGGTGAAGAGCAACATCGGCCACACCCAGATGGCCTCCGGCGTCGCCAGCGTGATCAAGATGGTGCACGCACTCCAGCAGGGCATCGTGCCGAAGACCCTGCACATCGACACCCCGTCCTCGCACGTGGACTGGTCCTCCGGCGCCATCGGTCTGCTGACCGAGCAGACCGACTGGCCCGAGACCGGCCGCCCGCGCCGCGGCGCCGTCTCCTCCTTCGGACTCAGCGGCACCAACGTGCACACCATCCTCGAACAGGCCCCCGCCGAGGAGCCCGCCGGGGAACCGGCACCCGACAGCGAGCCCCGCCCCGGCACCCTGCCGCTGGTGGTCTCCGCCAGGAGCGAGGCCGCGCTGCGCGCCCAGGCGGGCCGGCTGCTCTCGCTGGTGGAGGAGCGCCCGGACGCGCGCCTCACCGACCTCGCCTTCTCCCTGGCCACCTCCCGGGCCGGTCTGGAGCGCCGCGCCGCCGTGGTGGCGGGGGAGCGCGACGAAGTGCTGCGGGGCCTGCTGGCCCTGCGCGACGGACTGCCGGGCCCCGGGGTCGTCCAGGGCGGTACGGGTCGCGGCCGTACGGCGTTCCTCTTCACCGGCCAGGGCAGCCAGCGCCCCGGCATGGGCCGGGAACTGTACGAGCGGTTCCCCGTCTTCGCCGACGCGCTCGACGCCGTACTGGCGCGGGTGGACGGTGCGCTGGACCGGCCGCTGCGCGAGATCCTCTTCTCCGCCGAGGACTCGCCGGAGGCGCCCCTGCTCGACCGGACCGAGTACGCGCAGCCCGCCCTCTTCGCCATCGAGGTCGCGCTGTTCCGGCTCGCCACGTCCTGGGGCATCACGCCGGACTATCTCGCCGGGCACTCCATCGGCGAACTCGCCGCGGCGCACGTCGCCGGGGTGTTCTCCCTGGAGGACGCGTGCGCCCTGGTGGTGGCGCGCGGCCGGCTGATGCAGGCGCTGCCCGAGGGCGGCGCGATGATCTCCCTCCAGGCCGCCGAGGACGAGGTCCTGCCGCTGCTCGCCGGACGCGAGGACCAGGTGTCCATCGCCGCCGTCAACGGCCCGGCGTCGCTCGTCGTCGCGGGCGCCGAGGAGGCCGTCCTCGACATCGCCGCGACGATCGGGGCCGACGGGCGCAAGACCAGGCGACTGCGGGTGAGCCATGCCTTCCACTCGCCGCTCATGGACGCCATGCTCGACGACTTCGCCCGGGTCGCGCGGGGCATCACGTACCACCCGCCGGTGATCCCCCTCGTCTCCAACGTCACCGGTTCGCTCGCCACCGACGACCAGGTGAGCACCCCGGAGTACTGGGTCACGCACGTGCGGCAGGCCGTCCGCTTCGCCGACGGGATCAACTGGCTCTCGGCACAGGGCGGGGTCCGTACCTTCCTGGAGACCGGCCCCGACGGCGTGCTCTGCGGCATGGCCAGGGAGAGCCTCACCGACGCCCCGCGCACCGGACTGCTGCCTCTGCTGAGGGCCGGCCGGCCCGAGGAGCAGGCGGTCGTCACCGCGCTGGCCGGGGCGTACGCCCACGGCGTGGACGTCGACTGGTCCGCGTACTTCGCGGACACCGGCGCACACCGGATCGAACTGCCGACCTACGCCTTCCAGCGCGAGCGGTACTGGCCCGACACCCTCGCCGTCACGGCCCCGCCGGCGAGCGCGGGCAGCGCGGCGGACGCAGAGTTCTGGTCGGCCGTGGAGCGCGACGACATCAGCTCGCTCGCCACCTCGCTCGGTCTGGACGACGCGACCGTCACCGCGATGGTCCCGGCGCTCACCGCCTGGCGCCGCCGCCGCGACGAGCAGTCCGAGGTGGACGCCTGGCGCTACCGGGTCAGCTGGAAGCCGCAGACCGGATCCACCGCGCCGACCGCGCTGACCGGCCGCTGGCTCGTCCTCACGCCGTCCCGTACGGAGGACCCCGAGTGGTCCGCCGAGGTCGTCCGCGCCCTCGCCACCCGGACCGTCCTGTGCGAGGTCACCGCCGCCGACCGGAACGCGCTCGCCGCACGGCTGGCCGGACTCCACGCCGAACACGGGGAGTTCGCCGGAGTCCTGTCGCTGCTCGGCCTCGCCGGCTGCCAGAGCGCCGCACGCACCGGCGTACCGGACTCCCTCCTCCTCACCACCGTCGCCGTACAGGCGCTCGGCGACGCCGGGATCGGCGCGCCGCTGTGGACCGTCACCCGCGGCGCGGTCTCCGTGGGCCGCTCCGAGCCGGTGGTCGGACTCGACCAGGCCGCCGTATGGGGCCTCGGCCGTGTCATCGCGCTCGAACAGCCCGACCGCTGGGGCGGCTGCGTCGACCTGCCCGAGCAGCTCGACACGCACACCGCGCGCAGGCTGCGCGGCGTCCTGGCCGGGACCGTCGGCGAGAGCGAGTCGGCCGTACGCGCCTCCGGCGTCTTCGTACGCCGGCTCGCCCACAGCCCCGCCGCGCGGAGCGACGGGCGCCCCTTCGACCCGTCCGGCACCACCCTGATCACCGGCGGCACCGGCGGCCTCGGCGGACATGTCGCCCGAGGTCTCGCCCGCGCCGGCGCCGAACACCTGCTGCTCGTCAGCAGGCGCGGCGAGAACACCCCCGGCGCGGACGCGCTGCGCACCGAACTGACCGGACTCGGCGCCCGGGTCACCATCGCGGCCTGCGATGTCGCCGACCGCGAGGCGCTGGCCGCCCTGCTCGGCTCCGTCCCCGAGGACACCCCGCTCAGCGCGGTCGTCCACACGGCCGGTGTCGTGGAGGACAGCGTGGTGGACGCGCTGACCCAGGACAGCTTCAGGACCGTCCTGGACGCGAAGGTCGCCTCCGCGCGTCATCTGCACGAACTGACCGCCGGGCTGCCGCTGTCCGCGTTCGTCCTCTTCTCCTCCACGGCGGGCGTCTTCGGCGCCGCCGGACAGGGCAACTACGCCGCTGCCAACGCCTACTTGGACGCCCTCGCCGAATACCGGCGGGCGCACGGACAGACCGCGCTCTCGGTCGCCTGGGGCCCCTGGGCCGGATCCGGCATGGTCGCCGACGCGGCCGAGATCGAGACCCGCGTACGGCGCGGCGGATTCGAGCCGCTCGCCCCGGAACCCGCCGTCCGCGCCCTGCTCCGGGCGATCGAGCAGGACGACGCCGTCCTCGCGCTCGCCGACATCGACTGGACCCGCTTCCTCCGCGCCTTCGCCGCGACCCGCCCCCTGCCGCTCGTCGGCGACCTGCCCGAGGTACGGCAGTCCGCCACCGCCCCGTCCGGCGCCACCGGAGGGGAGCCGGAGCTGCGGCAGCGGCTCGCGGAACTCCCCGCGGCGGAGCGCGGCGGATACGTACTGGACCTGCTGCGCGGCCAAGTGGCCGCCGTACTCGGCCACTCCGACGCGGGCGCCATCGAGGACGACCGGGCCTTCCGCGACCTCGGCTTCGACTCACTGACCACACTCGAACTGCGCAACGGGCTCGCCGCCGCCACCGGGCTCAGCCTCCCCGTCTCCCTCGTTTACGACCAGCCGACCCCGCGCGAGATGGCCGCGTTCCTGCTCGCCGAACTCCTCGGCTCGCTGCCGGGACCGGCCGCCGCCGCACCCGTGGCAGCGGGACGCCCGCTCGACGACGACCCGATCGCCGTCGTCGGCATCAGCTGCCGCTTCCCCGGCGGGGTCTCCTCGCCGGAGGAGCTGTGGCAGCTGCTCGACGAGGGCAGGGACGGCATCACCCGCTTCCCGGACGACCGGGGCTGGGACATCGAGGCCCTCGGCGCGGGCGCCTCCGACACCCTCGAAGGCGGATTCCTCACCGGGGTCGCCGACTTCGACGCCCGCTTCTTCGGCATCTCGCCGCGTGAGGCACTGGCGATGGACCCGCAGCAGCGCCTGCTGCTCGAAGCGACCTGGGAGGCGCTGGAGCGCGCCGGGATCGATCCGTCCGCTCTGCGCGGCTCCACCACCGGCGTCTTCGTCGGCACCAATGGCCAGGACTACCCCAACCTGCTGCGCCGGTCCGTCTCCGACGTCCAGGGGTATGTGGCCACCGGCAACACCGCCAGCGTCATGTCCGGCCGCCTCTCCTACGCCCTCGGCCTGGAGGGCCCGGCGGTCACCATCGACACCGCCTGCTCCTCCTCGCTGGTCGCGCTGCACTGGGCCGGCAAGGCACTGAGCGCCGGTGAATGCTCGCTGGTGATCGCGGGCGGCGTCTCCGTGATGTCGAGCCCCGACTCCTTCGTCGAGTTCTCCACCCAGGGCGGACTGGCCCCCGACGGCCGCTGCAAGGCGTTCTCCGACTCCGCCGACGGCACCGCCTGGTCCGAGGGCGTCGGCATCCTGGTTCTGGAACGGCTCTCCGACGCGGTACGCAACGGACACGAGGTCCGCGGCATCATCCGCTCCACCGCCGTCAACCAGGACGGCGCCTCCAACGGACTCACCGCCCCCAACGGCCCCTCGCAGCAGCGGGTCATCCGGCAGGCGCTCGCCGACGCCGGACTGACCCCCGCCGACATCGACGCCGTCGAGGCCCATGGCACCGGCACCACCCTGGGCGACCCGATCGAGGCCCAGGCCCTGCTCACCACCTACGGCCGGGACCGGGAGCGTCCACTGCTCCTCGGTACCGTCAAGTCCAACATCGGCCACACCCAGGCCGCCGCCGGCGTCGCGGGCGTCATCAAGATGCTGCTGGCGATGCGGCACGGCACCCTGCCCAAGTCGCTGCACATCGGCACCCCCTCGGCGCATGTGGACTGGACGGCGGGCGACGTACGGCTGCTCACCGAGCCGGAGGCGTGGCCGGAGACCGGCCGCCCGCGCCGCGCCGGAGTCTCGGCGTTCGGCGTCAGCGGTACGAACGCGCATGTCATCGTCGAGCAGGCACCGGCCGTCGAGGCACCGGCGGCGGAGACCGCCGAGCCCGTCGCCACCCCGGCCGTCGTGCCGTGGATCGTCTCCGGCAGGACCCGCGAGGCGCTCCAGGCCCAGATCGACCGGGTCACCTCCTTCGCCGCGGCGCACAGCGGCCTGTCCGCGCTGGACATCGGCCGCTCGCTCGCCACGGACCGTACGGTCTTCCCGCACCGCGCGGTGCTGCTGACCGGCGCCGACGGTGTACGGGAGAGCGGGCGCGGCGTCGCGAGCCGCGCCCCCGGCAGGACCGCGTTCCTCTTCTCCGGCCAGGGCAGCCAGCGCGGCGCCATGGGCCGTGAGCTGTACGAGCGGTTCCCGGTCTTCGCCGAAGCCCTGGACGCGGTCCTCGCCCATCTGGACACGGAGCTCGAATTCCCGCTCAGGGAAGTGCTGTTCGCCGACCCGGGCACCTTCGAGGCGGAGCTGCTCGACGAGACGGGCTGGACCCAGCCCGCGCTGTTCGCGATCGAGGTCGCGCTGTTCCGGCTGGCCGAGTCCTGGGGCCTCACCCCGGACTTCGTGGCCGGGCACTCCATCGGTGAGATCGCCGCCGCGCATGTGGCGGGGGTGTTCTCCCTGGCGGACGCCTGCCGGCTGGTCGCGGCCCGCGCCTCGCTCATGCAGGCGCTCCCGCAGGGCGGCGCGATGGTCGCCCTCCAGGCCACCGAGGACGAAGTCGCCCCGCTGCTGGACGGCGATGTCTCCATCGCGGCCGTCAACGGCCCCCGCGCGCTGGTCATCGCGGGCACGGAGGACGCCGTCCTGGAGGTCGCCGAACTGTTCGCCTCCGACGGCCGCCGCACCACGCGGCTGCGGGTCTCGCACGCCTTCCACTCGCCGCTGATGGACCCGATGCTCGCGGACTTCGCCCGGGTCACCGAGGCACTCACCTACGAGGAGCCCCGTATCCCGGTGGTCTCCAACCTGACCGGCGTCCTGGCGGCGGCGGACGAACTGTGCTCGCCCGCCTACTGGGTGCGGCACGTACGCGAAGCCGTTCGGTTCGCCGACGGCGTGCGCACCCTGCGCGACGCCGGGGTCGGGACGTTCGTGGAACTGGGCCCCGACGGTGCGTTCGCCGCGATGGCGCAGCAGAGCCTGGACGGTGTCGAGCCCGCACCCGTGGTGGTGCCGCTCCTGCGCAAGGACCAGGGCGAGGAGGCGGCCGTGGTCGCCGCGCTGGCCGCGCTGCACACGCATGGCACGGGACCGCGCTGGGCCGCGTTCTTCGAGGGCCTGCGCGCGCGCCGGGTCGAGCTGCCGACCTACGCCTTCCAGCGCGAGCGGTACTGGCCCGAGCCCGCCGCACCCGCCGCCGGTGCGTCCGACCCGGTGGACGCCGAGTTCTGGTCGGCGGTGGAGCGCGAGGACCTGGAGTCGCTGGCCGCCTCGCTTGACCTGGACGGCGACACCGTCACCACGATGGTGCCCGCGCTCTCCGCCTGGCGCCGCCGCCGGGGCGAGCGGTCCGCGGGCGCCAACTGGCGCTACCACGAGACCTGGACACCGCTTGCCGCGCGGGCCGCGACCGCGCCGTCCGGCGACTGGCTGGTGATCGTGGCGGCCGGCGCCGACTCGCCGTGGCTCTCCGCCGCCGTCGAGGCGCTGCGTACGGGCACGGCACGGCTGGACACGGTCGCGGTCGACCCCGCCGACCCCAGCGGACTGGTGGGAGCGCTGGCCATGGCGCGCGCGGACCGGGACGGAGCCCCCCGCACCGGCGTCGTCTCGCTGCTCGCCACGGGCGCCACGGGCGCCCTGGACCTGCCGGCGGACGCGGCCTGGCCCGACACGCTGCTGACCGCGCTGGACGCGGCGGGGATCGACGCGCCGCTGTGGTGCGTCACCCGCGGCGCCGTCTCCGTGGCTCCCTCCGAGCCGCCGCTCAGCGCCGGACAGGCCGCCGTATGGGGCCGGGGCCGGGTCACCGCCCTGGAGCACCCCGACCGCTGGGGCGGCCTGATCGATCTCCCCGAAACGATCGACGACCGCACGGGCGCCGCCTTCGCGGCCGTCCTGACGGACCGTCAAGGCGGCGACGGGGAGGACCAGATCGCGGTCCGCACCGGCGCGACCCTCGGCCGCAGGCTGGTCCGTACGACCACCACACCGGCCAACCCGTCCGGCGCCTCCTGGCGGCCCACCGGCACCGTGCTCATCACCGGCGGTACGGGAACGATGGGCGGCCGGGCCGCCCGCCGGCTGGCCCGCGAGGGCGCCGGGCACCTCGTACTGACCGGCCGTCACGCCTCCGACCTCGCCGGATCCGACGCGCTCGAAGCCGAACTGAAGCGGCTCGGCGCCACCGTCACCTTCGCCGTCTGCGACCTCGCCGACCACGACGCGCTGACCGCGCTGCTCGCCGCGCTCCCCGAGGAGGCGCCGCTGACCGCGGTGATCCACGCGGAGGAGGCCACCGGCACCGCCGGCTCCCCGTCCGCGGGCCTCGCCGCCGCGCTGGCCGGAGCCGTCCGGCTCGACACCGTCCTCGGCGACCGGCCGCTCGACGCGTTCGTCCTCTTCGGCACGATCGCCGGGGTCTGGGGCGTCCGGGGCCAGGCGGACGAGGCGGCGCTCGGCGCGTATCTCGACGCCTTCGCCCGGCAGCGCCGCGCCCGGGGAGCCACCGCGCTCTCCGTCTCCTGGAGCGCCTGGTCGGACGTGGTCGACACCACCATGGCCGCGCATCTGCGGATGAACGGACTGCCCGTACTGGACGCCGACGCGGCGCTCGCCGCGCTCGGCAGGGCCGTCGCCGACGACGAGGCCGCCGTGACCGTGGCCGACGTGCGCTGGGAGACCTTCGCACCGGCCTTCACCGAAGCACGCCGCGGCGCCCTGCTCGTGGACCTGCCCGAAGCACGCGAGGCCATCGACGCGGCCGAACGCGACCGCGGCGACGAGCGCTCGGCGGCCGGCGGCTACCGGCGGCGGCTGCTGGAACTGCCCGAGGCGGAGCGCGCCGACGCCCTGCTCACCCTCGTCACCGACAAGGTCGCCGCGGTCCTCGGACACCCGGACACCGCGGTGGTCGAGTCCGATCTGCCCTTCCGCGACCTCGGGTTCGACTCGCTGACCGCCGTCGATCTGCGCAACCAGCTCACGGCGAGCACCGGCGTCACCCTGCCCGCCACCCTGGTCTTCGACCACCCGACCCCGGCCGAACTCGCGGAGTATCTGCGCGGCCTGCTGCTCGGCGAACTGCCGGACGCCGCGGCCCCCGTGGCGGCCTCGGCCCGGTCCGGCGACGACCCCGTCGTCATCGTCGGCATGGCCTGCCGCTACCCGGGGGGAGTCGGCTCGCCCGAGGAGCTGTGGCAGCTCGTCATGGACGAGACCGATGCCGTGGGGGAGTTCCCCACCGACCGCGGCTGGGACCTCGACACCCTGCTCGGCGGCCCGCCGGAGGGCGGACGCGGACGCAGCACCACCGGAAACGGCGGCTTTCTCCACGACGCCGCCGACTTCGACCCCGGAGTCTTCGGCATCTCGCCGCGCGAGGCCATCGTGATGGACCCGCAGCAGCGCATCGTGCTCGAAGCGGCCTGGGAGGCGCTGGAGCGGGCGGGCATCGACGCGGCGACCCTGCGGGGCAGCACCACCGGCGTCTACGTCGGCGGCGGCAGCGGCGACTACCGGCCGCCGGCCGAGGCGGGCCAGTGGGAGACGGCCCAGTCGGCGAGCCTTCTGTCCGGCCGCCTCGCGTACTCCTTCGGCCTCCAGGGGCCGACGGTCTCCGTGGACACCGCCTGCTCCTCGTCGCTGGTCGCGCTCCATCTGGCGGCCCAGGCACTGCGCTCGGGCGAGTGCTCCCTCGCGCTGGCCGGCGGTGTGACCGTGATGGCCACCCCGGCGGGCTTCGTCGAATTCAGCGCCCAGGGCGCGCTGTCGCCCGACGGCCGCTGCAAGGCGTTCTCCGAGGACGCGGACGGCACCGGCTGGTCCGAGGGCGTGGGCATGCTCGTCGTCGAGCGGCTCTCCGACGCCCGGCGAAACGGCCACCACATCCTGGCCGTCCTGCGCGGCTCCGCGATCAACCAGGACGGCGCCTCCAACGGACTGACCGCGCCCAGCGGACCCGCCCAGCAGCGGGTGATCCGGCAGGCGCTCGCCAACTCCGCCCTGACCGCCGCCGAGGTGGACGCCATCGAGGCCCACGGCACCGGCACCAAGCTCGGCGACCCGATCGAGGCGCAGGCGCTGCTGGCGACCTACGGCCAGGACCGCGACCCGGAGCGCCCGGTGCTGCTCGGTTCGCTGAAGTCCAACATCGGTCACACTCAGGCCGCCTCCGGTGTCGCGGGCGTGATCAAGATGGTGATGGCGATGCGGCACGGCACCCTGCCGAGGTCGCTCTACGCCGAGACTCCGACCTCGCACGTGGACTGGACGGCGGGCGCCGCCCAGCTGCTCACCGAGCAGGTCGCCTGGCCCGAGTCGGGCCGCCCGCGCCGCGCCGGAGTCTCCTCGTTCGGTGCCAGTGGTACGAACGCCCACGTCATCCTGGAGCAGGCGCCCGCCGCCGCCCCGGCATCCACCGCGCCCGCGGCGCCCATTCGCGAGGCGGAGACGCTGCCGGTCCTGCTCTCCGGGAAGTCCGGGAACGCGCTGCGGGCCCAGGCCCGGGGGCTGCTCGCCCATGTCACGGCGCGGCCCGACGCCCCGCTGACCGACCTGGCGTTCTCGCTCGCGACGACCCGCGTGGTCTTCGAGCACCGGGCCGCCCTGACCGTCACCGGCCGGGACGGTCTGCTCGCGGGACTCGCTGCCCTGGCCGAGGGCGGTACCGCCTCGGACCTGGTCGAGCACCACATGGAGCGGGTCGGAAAGCGCGCGTTCCTCTTCTCGGGCCAGGGCTCGCAGCGGATCGGCATGGGCCGCGAACTGTACGAGGCCTTCCCGGTGTTCGCGGAGGCGCTCGATACCGTACTGACCGCGCTGGAGGCCCGGCTGGGGTGTTCGCTGCGTGAGGTGATGTGGGGCGAGGACGCGGACGCGCTGAACGAGACGGGCCGCGCCCAGCCCGCGCTGTTCGCCATCGAGGTGGCGCTCTTCCGGCTGGTGGAGTCCTGGGACCTGAGGCCGGACTTCGTGGCCGGCCACTCGATCGGTGAGATCGCCGCGGCCCATGTGGCGGGGGTGTTCTCGCTGGAGGACGCGGCCCGGCTGGTGGTCGCGCGGGCCCGGCTGATGCAGGCCCTGCCGTCCGGTGGCGCGATGGTCGCCGTCCAGGCCACCGAGGAGGAGGTCCTGCCGCTGCTGTCGGAGCGGGTCTCCGTGGCGGCGGTCAACGGCCCGACGTCGCTGGTGATCTCCGGTGACGAGAACACGGTCCTGGAGGTCGCGGCCCGACTGGAGGCCCAGGGCCGCAAGACGAACAGGCTGCGCGTCTCGCACGCCTTCCACTCGCCGCTGATGGACCCGATGCTGGACGAGTTCCGCGCCGTCGTCGCAGGGCTGTCGCTCCGGGCGCCCCGTATCCCGGTGGTGTCCAACCTGACCGGCGCCCGCGCCACGGCCGACGAACTGGGCTCGCCGGAGTACTGGGTACGCCACGTCCGCGAGGCCGTCCGCTTCGCCGACGGCGTACGGACCATGACGGAGCGCGGCGTGACCACGTTCCTGGAGCTGGGGCCGGACGGGATCCTCTCCGCGCTGGCCCAGGAGACGGCGCCGCGCGGCGCCGTGGCCGTACCGGTCCTGCGCAAGGGCAGGGGCGAGGAGACCACGCTCGTCACCGCGTTGGCCCGGCTGCATGTCCATGGGGTGAGCCCCCGGTGGTCCGCGTTCTTCGCGGGCACCGGAGCCCAGTGGCTGGACCTGCCCACGTACGCTTTCCAGCGCGGCCGGTTCTGGCCGGACGTCATGCCCGGCGCCACCGCCACCGGCGGCGCCGCGCAGCAGACGGAGGCCACCGACCGTGCGTTCTGGGACGCCGTGGAACAGCAGGACTTCGCCTCGCTGGAGTCCACCCTGGACGTCGAGGGCGACGCCCTGTCGAAGGTGCTGCCCGCCCTGCTGGACTGGCGCAGGCAGCGGAACGACGAATCGGTCGTCGAAGGCTGGCGCCACCGGATCGTCTGGAAGGCACTGGCCGGCGCGTCCCTCGCCCACCGCAAGCCGCTGACGGGCACCTGGCTCGCGGTGGTCCCCGCCGAACTGACCGGGGACGCCTGGGTGTCCGACGCGCTCGCCGCGCTCGGCACCAAGGTCGTACGGCTGGCGGCGGGCAGCCCCGACCGGGCCGGACTGGCCGGGGAACTGCGCGACCTCGCCCGGAGCACGCACGCCGGGGACGGCACGCGCTTCGCCGGTGTCCTCTCGCTCCTGGCGCTGCGCGAGACCCTCGCGGGCAGCGTGCCCGAGGGGGCCGCCCTCACCGCCGTACTGCTCCAGGCACTCGGCGACGCGGGGATCGACGCGCCACTGTGGTGCGCCACCCGGGGCGCCGTGTCCGTGAACCGCGCGGACGGCGCGCACCGCCCGCTCCAGGCCGCCGTATGGGGCCTCGGCCGGGTAGCCGCGCTGGAGTACCCGGAGCGCTGGGGCGGTCTGATCGACCTCCCCGAGACGCTGGACGAGCGCGCCGCCGCGGGCTTCGCGGGGGTGCTGGCGGGCCTCGACGGCGAGGACCAGGTGGCGGTACGCACCTCCGCGGTCCTCGCCCGGCGCCTGGTACGGGCGCCCGGCAAGCGGTCCGGCCGCGCGTGGGACCCGGACGGTACCGTGCTGATCACCGGCGGCACCGGCGCCCTCGGCGACCATGTCGCCCGCCGGCTCGCCAAGGACGGCGTCCAGCACCTGGTGCTGCTCAGCCGAAGCGGCCCCGAGGCACCGGGCGCCGACGCCCTGCGCGCCGAACTCGACGGCCTCGGCACGGCCGTCACGATCGCGGCCTGCGATGTCGCCGACCGCGCCCAACTGGCCGCCGTACTGGCCCGCATCCCGGCGGAGCACCCGCTCACCGGTGTGGTCCACGCGTCCGGCGTCCTGGACGACGGTGTGCTCGACCGGCTCACCCCGGAGCGGTTCGAGGCGGTCTTCCGCTCGAAGGTCACCCCGGCCCTCCTGCTCGACGGACTGACCCGTGAGCTGGACCTCGCGGCGTTCGTACTCTTCTCCTCCGCCTCCGCGGCCGTGGGCAACCTCGGCCAGGCCAACTACGCCGCCGCCAACGCGATCCTGGACGCCCTGGCCGAACGGCGCCGGGCCGAGGACCTGCCGGCGACCTCCATCGCCTGGGGTGCCTGGGGCGGCGGCGGAATGGCCGGCGGCGCCGGGGCCGACGAGGCCGCCAAGCGCGCCGGAATCGGCGCCATGGACCCGGAGCTGGCCTGCGAGGCGCTGCTCCGGCTGGTCATGGAGCCCGAGCCGACGGCGGTCGTCGCCGAAGTCGCCCTGGACCGCTTCGTCGGAGCCTTCGGCGCGGCCAGGCCGAGCGCGCTGCTCCGCGAATTCCCCGGCTACGGCGAGATGGTGGCCGCCACGGCGGCGGCGCCCGGCAGCGTCGCGGCCGAGGGCGGTCTGCGGGACCGGCTCGCGGGTCTGCCGGCGAACCGGCGGCTGGAGACGGTCGTGGACCTCGTCCGGACCCGGGCCGCGCAGGTGCTCGGCTACCCGGACACGGACGCCGTCGGCGCCGAACGGTCCTTCCGGGACCTCGGGGTGGACTCGCTCGGAGCCATCGAGCTGCGCAACCAGCTCAACACGGCCACCGGCCTCAGCCTCTCCGCGACGCTCGTCTTCGACCACCCCACGCCCACGGCCCTCGCCGAGTACGTACTCGGCGAGCTGATCCCCGACGACGCGGACGCGGCCGGGGCCGACGGCGAGGAGGCGGAGATCCGGGCCCTGCTGGCGTCCGTACCGCTCGCGCGGTTGCGGGACATCGGCGTGCTGGAACCGCTTCTCCAACTGGCGGGACGGGGCGAGACCACCCCGGCGCAGGACGAGGAAACCGACGAGTCCATCGACTCGATGGCAGTGGCAGACCTGGTGCGGGCCGCGCTCAACGGCCAGTCCGACCTGTAGCGCGAGAGTGATGGAGCAGACCATGAACGCCCCGACCGACAAAGCCCCCGACGCCAACGTCGTGGAAGCGCTGCGCGCCGCGATGAAGGAGGCGGAGCGGCTGCGGCGGCAGAACAGAATGTTCGTCGCCGCCGCCAAGGAACCCATCGCCATCGTGGGAATGAGCTGCCGGTTCCCCGGCGGGGCGCATTCCCCGGAAGGACTCTGGGATCTCGTCGCCTCCGGCACCGACGCCATCTCCGGATTCCCCGCCGACCGGGGCTGGGACCTGGACGCGCTGCGCGACAGCACCACCGACGAGCGCGACACCTCCGTCAGCCAGCAGGGCGGATTCCTCAGCACCGTCGCCGACTTCGACCCGGGCTTCTTCGGGATCTCGCCCCGCGAGGCCGTCACCATGGACCCCCAGCAGCGGCTGCTGCTGGAGACCGCCTGGGAGGCCATCGAGCGGTCCGGGATCGACGCCACCCGGCTGCGCGGGACCCGTACCGGCGCGTTCATCGGCACCAACGGCCAGGACTACGCCTACCTGCTGGTCAGGTCGTTGGACGACGCGACCGGCGATGTGGGCACCGGCATCGCGGCCAGCGCCGTGTCCGGCCGGCTCTCCTACACCCTCGGGCTCGAAGGCCCCGCCATCACCGTCGACACCGCCTGCTCGTCCTCCCTGGTAGCCCTCCACCTCGCCGTGCAGTCGCTGCGCAACGGCGAGTGCGGACTGGCGCTCGCCGGCGGCGTCAATGTGATGTCCACCCCCGGCTCGCTCATCGAGTTCAGCCGGCAGGGCGGACTCGCCAGGGACGGCCGCTGCAAGGCGTTCTCCGAGTCGGCCGACGGCACCGGCTGGTCCGAGGGCGCGGGCGTCCTGATGCTGGAGCGGCTGTCGGACGCGCAGCGCGAAGGGCACCCGGTCCTCGCCGTCATCAGGGGCTCCGCCGTCAACCAGGACGGTGCCTCCAACGGCTTCACCGCGCCCAACGGGCCCTCGCAGCAGCGGGTGATCCGGCAGGCCCTCGCCAACGCCGGACTCACCCCGGCCGACGTGGACGCCGTGGAGGCACACGGCACGGGCACCCCGCTGGGCGACCCCATCGAGGCGCAGAGCCTGCTCGCGAGCTACGGCCAGGACCGGGAACACCCGCTGCTGCTCGGCTCCGTCAAGTCCAACATCGGTCACACCCAGGCCGCTTCGGGTGTCGCGGGTGTCATCAAGATGGTCATGGCGATGCGGCACGGCGTGGTGCCGAAGACGCTGCACGCGGACGAGCCGTCGTCGCATGTCGACTGGTCGGCGGGCAAGGTCGAACTGCTCACCGAGGCGCGCCCCTGGCCGGACGCGGGCCGTCCGCGCCGTACGGGTGTCTCCTCGTTCGGAGTCAGCGGCACCAACGCGCATGTGATCATCGAGCAGGCGCCGAGCGCCGGGGAGACCCCCGCCCAGAAGGACGCGACCGCCCCCGCACGCCGCGCGACCGCGCTGCCGTGGGTCGTCTCGGGGCGGACCGCCGAGGCGCTGCGCGACCAGGCCGCCGCGCTGCTGAACAGGCTGGAGGCCGAGCCCGGCACACGCGCTCTGGACACCGCGCTCTCCCTCGCGACGTCCAGGGCGAGCCTGGAACACCGCCTCGCCGTCGTCGCGGACGAGGACGGCGGGGCGGGACGCGCGGCGCTGAAGAGCTGGATCGAGAACGGCGCGGCGGCCGGCGCGGTCGAGGGAACGGTCGCGGGACGCGTGAAGAGCGCGGTGCTCTTCTCCGGCCAGGGCAGCCAGCGGCTCGGGATGGGTCGTGAACTGTACGAGCGCTTCCCGGTGTTCGCCGAGGCGCTGGACACCGTACTCGCCCATCTGGACGCCGGGCTCGACCGGCCGCTCCGCGAGGTCATCTGGGGCGACGACGCGGAGCCGCTGAACGACACCGGCTTCACCCAGCCCGCGCTGTTCGCGGTCGAGGTGGCGCTGTTCCGGCTGGTGGAGTCGTGGGGTGTGGTCCCGGACTTCGTGGCGGGGCATTCGATCGGTGAGATCGCGGCGGCGCAGGTGGCGGGGGTGTTCTCGCTGGAGGACGCCTGCACGCTCGTGCTCGCGCGGGCGCGGCTGATGCGGGCGCTGCCCTCGGGCGGCGCGATGGTCGCCGTCCAGGCCTCCGAGGACGAGGTACTGCCGCTGCTGTCCGGCGACGTGTCCATCGCCGCCGTCAACGGTCCCGCCTCCCTGGTGATCTCCGGTGACGAGGACGCCGTCCTCAAGGCCGCGGCGCGGTTGGGGGAGCAGGGCCGCAGGACGAGCAGGCTCCGGGTCTCGCACGCGTTCCACTCGCCGCTGATGGACCCGATGCTGGACGAGTTCCGCGCCGTCGCGCGGGGCCTCGCCTACGCCGAGCCGGTCATCCCCGTCGTCTCGAACCTGACAGGTGATCTGGCGTCGGCCGAGCAGCTGTGCTCGGCCGAGTACTGGGTACGGCATGTCCGCGAGGCGGTCCGGTTCGGCGACGGCGTACGGACGCTCGGCGAGCAGGGCGTGAGCACGTTCCTGGAGCTGGGCCCGGACGGGGTGCTGTCGGCCATGGCGCAGGAGTCCGTGCCGGACGGCGCCGTGACCGTACCGGTGCTCCGCAAGGACCGCCCCGAGGAGACCTCGGCCGTCACCGCGCTGGCGCGGCTGCATGTCCAGGGCGTGCGCGTGGACTGGCCCGCGTTCTTCGCGGGCACCGGCGCCCGGCTGGTGGATCTGCCGACCTACGTGTTCCAGCACGAGCGCTTCTGGCCGAAGACGACCTTCCGGCCGGCCGACGCGACCGGTCTCGGACTGGCCTCCGCCGACCACCCGCTGCTGGGCGCCGCCATGTCCGTGGCGGGCTCCGACGAACTCCTGCTGACCGGCACCCTCTCGCTGGCCACCCATCCGTGGCTGGCCGACCATGTCGTCAGCGGGATGGTCTTCTTCCCCGGCACCGGATTCCTCGAACTGGCGATCAGGGCCGCCGACCAGGCAGGCTGCGAGTGCGTCGAGGAACTGATGCTGGCCGCCCCGCTCATCCTGCCCCGCACCGGCGCCGTCCAGGTACAGATCTCCGTCGGCGGCGCGGACGACGAGGGCCGCCGCGAGCTGCGCTTCTACAGCCGCCCCGCCGACGCGTCCGACGACGAGTGGACCCTGCACGCCTCCGGCCGGATCGGCGGCGGCGAGCGGATCCTCGGCTTCGACGGGACCGTATGGCCGCCCAAGGGCGCGACCGTGGTGGACATCGAGGGGCTGTACGACCGTTACGCGGGCAACGGACTCGACTACGGTCCGGTCTTCCGCGGCCTGCGCGCGGTCTGGCGCCGGGGCGAGGAGATCTTCGCCGAGGTCGCCCTCGATCGGGGTGTCGGCGACGCGAACGAATTCGGCGTGCACCCGGCGCTGCTCGACTCCGTCCTGCACAGCACCGTGTTCGCCAGCGCGGACGGCGACGACCGCAGCCTGCTGCCCTTCGCCTGGAACGGGGTCTCCCTGCACGCCTCCGGGGCGTCGGCCCTGCGCGTCCGGATCACCGGCAACGGCCAGGACTCCGTCCAGCTGGCCGCCGTCGACGTCCAGGGCGAACCGGTCATCTCGGTGGACTCGCTGCTCCTGCGGGCGGCGGGCCCCCGGGCGGCCGACAGCGGACGCCGGGACGAACTGAACTCGCTCTTCCGCGTCGACTGGGTGCCCGGCACCCCGGAGAAGGTCTCCGAGGACACCGAATGGGTGGTGCTCGGCACGGACGGCCTGGGCCTGACGGCCGCCCTCGCCTCGACCGGCGCCGCCACGCTCGGCGCCCCGGCGCGTACGCTCGCCGAGCTGACCGCCCGTGACGAGGCGGCGATGCCGGGCATCGTGGTCGTACCGCTCCGGGGCGACAGCGCGCGTGGTGCCGAGTCGGCACACGAACTCGCCCACTACGCAATGACGTTGGTACAGGAGTGGCTGGCCGAGGAGCGCTTCGCGGACTCGCGGCTGGTGTTCGTCACCCGGGGCGCGGTCGAGGACGGCGCCACGGACGTCACCGATGTCGCCGCCGCCCCCGTATGGGGCCTGGTGCGCTCGGCGCAGGCCGAGAACCCCGGCCGGTTCCTGCTGGTGGACGCCGACGACGCCGCCGACTCGGCGGCCGTACTCCCCGCGCTGCCGGGGCTGGTGGCCGCCGACGAGCCGCAGGCCGTGGTCCGCGCGGGCGCGCTGCGCGTCGGCCGGCTCGCCCGCCTGGAGTCGGGTACCGGACTGGTGCCGCCGGCCGGTGTGCCCTGGCGGCTGGGCAGCCGGGCCAAGGGCAGTCTCGACGGGCTGACCCTGGCCCCGTTCCCCGAGGTTCTCGAACCGCTGACCGGCCGCGAGGTACGGATCGAGGTCCGCGCGGCCGGAGTGAACTTCCGCGATGTGCTCAACGCCCTGGGCATGTACCCGGGCGACGCGGGGCTGTTCGGCTCCGAGGCCGCCGGTGTCGTGGTCGAGACCGGGCCAGAGGCGACCGGTCTTCGGGTCGGCGACCGGGTCATGGGCATGCTCTTCGGCGGCTTCGGCACCCATGTGGTGGGCGACGAGCGCATGATGACCCCCGTACCGGACGGCTGGTCGTGGGAGACGGCGGCGTCGATGCCGCTCGTCTTCCTGACCGCGTACTACGCGCTGGTGGAGCTGGGTGGGCTGCGGCGCTGTGAGAAGGTGCTGATCCATGCCGGTGCGGGTGGTGTGGGGATGGCGGCGATTCAGGTGGCGAATCATCTGGGCGCCGAGGTGTTCGCGACGGCGAGTGAGGGTAAGTGGGATGTTCTGCGGTCGCTGGGGGTGGCCGGGGATCACCTCGCCTCGTCGCGGACGACGGACTTCGAGGCGGCGTTCGCGGGGGTCACGGGCGGCCGGGGGGTCGATGTCGTACTGAACTCGCTGGCCGGTGAGTTCGTGGACGCGTCACTGCGTTTGGTCGGTCCTGGCGGCCGGTTCCTGGAGATGGGCAAGACCGATATCCGGGAAGCCGCCGATCTGCCGGACGGTGTGGACTACCAGGCCTTCGACCTCGGCTGGGTCGGCCCCGAGGGCATCCAGCGCATGCTGGTCACCTTGGGAGAGCTGTTCGACCGGGGCGTACTGGAGCCGCTGCCGGTGCGGTCGTGGGACGTACGCCGGGCGCGCGACGCGTTCCGCTTCATGAGCATGGCCAAGCACATCGGCAAGATCGTGCTCACCCTGCCCCGGGCCTGGGACGCCGAGGGTACGGTCCTGATCACCGGTGGTACGGGCGGTCTCGGCGGCGTGCTGGCACGGCACTTGGTGGCCGAGCGCGGCGTACGGCACCTGGTGCTCACCAGCAGGCGCGGAGTGGAGGCCCCCGGAGCCGCCGAGCTGGCCGCGGAGCTGAGAACCCGGGGCGCCGAGGTGTCGGTCGCCGCCTGCGACGTGGCGGACCGGGAAGCGCTGGCGGGGCTGCTGGCGTCCGTGCCCGCCGCGCACCCGCTGACGGCCGTGGTGCACACGGCGGGTGTGCTGGACGACGGCGTCGTCGGTTCGCTGACCCCCGAACGCCTGGCCGGTGTGCTGCGTCCCAAGGTCGACGCGGCGTGGAATCTGCATGAGCTCACCCGCGATCTCGATCTGGCCGCGTTCGTGGTGTATTCGTCCACCGCCGGGGTCATGGGCAGCCCCGGACAGGCCAACTACGCGGGAGGCAACACCTTCCTCGACGCCCTGGCCGCGCACCGCCGCGCCCAGGGGCTGCCCGCGCTCTCGCTGGCCTGGGGCGCCTGGGAGCAGGGCGTGGGCATGACCAGCACGCTGGAGGACCACGACGTACGCCGGGTCAGCGGTGGCTCCGGAATGCCGCTGCTCCCGGTGGAACAGGGCCTGGCGCTGTTCGACGCCGCCACCGCGAGCGACGAGGCACTGATCGTGCCGCTCTCCATCGGCGGCGGCGCGCTCCCCTCGGCGGCCGGCGTCCCGGCCCTCCTGCGCGGACTCGTACGGACCGGCCGCCGCGCCGCGAAGAGCGGAGCCGCCGGAGTCTCCCGCGCGGGCCTCGTCGAGCGGCTGGCCGCGCTGCGCGAGAACGAGCGGCCCCGGCTGCTGACCGATCTCGTCCGCGCCGAGGCGGCGGTGGTGCTCGCGCACTCCTCGCCCGAGGCCATCGCCGTGGAACGGGAGTTCAGGCAGCTCGGCTTCGACTCCCTGACCGCCGTCGAACTCCGCAACCGGCTGGCCTCCGCCACCGGACTGACGCTGCCCGCGACCCTCATCTTCGACTACCCGACACCGGCCAGGCTCGCCGCGTATCTCCTCGACGAACTGGTCGGTGAGGACGATGCCGCGGCCGTCACCGCGCGCGAGTCGCGCGACAGCGCCGACGCCACCGACGATCCGATCGCGATCGTCGGTATGAGCTGCCGCTTCCCCGGCGGTGTGGAGTCCCCCGAAGGGCTCTGGGAGCTGGTGCTCTCCGGCGGCGACGCCATCTCCGGCTTCCCCGACGACCGGGGCTGGGAGGCCGACGCGTCCATCGGCGCCGTCGAGGGCCAGGGCGGATTCCTGCGGGACGTCGCCGACTTCGACGCCGGATTCTTCGGCATCTCGCCGCGCGAGGCCCTCGCCATGGACCCGCAGCAGCGCGTCCTGCTCGAAGTCTCCTGGGAGGCGGCGGAACGCGCGGGCATCGACCCGGCCACCCTGCGCGGCAGCCGCACCGGCGTCTTCGTCGGCGTCAGCGGCCAGGACTACGTCGGTCTCGTCATGCGGTCGAAGGACGACATGGCGGGCCACGCCACCACCGGCCTCGCGGTCAGCGTCGTCTCCGGGCGGCTGGCGTACGCGCTGGGGCTGGAAGGCCCGGCGATGTCGGTCGACACGGCCTGCTCGTCGTCCCTCGTCTCGCTGCACCTCGCCGCCCAGGCGCTGCGCGGCGGTGAGTGCTCGCTCGCCCTCGCGGGCGGCGTGACGGTGATGACCACCTCCGCGAACTTCGCCGGCTTCTCCCGGATGGGCGGACTGGCCGGCGACGGCCGGTGCAAGGCGTTCTCCGACTCCGCCGACGGCACCGGCTGGTCCGAGGGCGCGGCCGTGCTGGTCCTGGAGCGGCTGTCGGACGCGCGGCGCAACGGACACCAGGTCCTGGCGGTCGTACGGGGGAGCGCCGTCAACCAGGACGGCGCCTCGAACGGTCTGACGGCCCCCAACGGCCCCGCGCAGCAGCGGGTGATCCGGCAGGCGCTCGCCAACGCCGGGCTCTCCCCGGCCGAGGTGGACGCGGTGGAGGCGCACGGCACCGGTACGCCCCTCGGTGACCCGATCGAGGCACAGGCACTGCTGGCCACCTACGGCCAGGACCGCGACCAGGACCTGCCGCTGCTGCTGGGCTCCGTGAAGTCCAACATCGGTCACACCCAGGCCGCGGCGGGCGCCGCCGGTCTGGTGAAGATGGTGATGGCGCTGCGGCACGGGACGCTCCCGAGGACGCTGCACCTGACCGAGCCGTCAAGCCATGTCGACTGGTCGGCGGGGGCCGTGGAGCTGCTCTCCGACACCACCGTGTGGCCGGAGACCGGACGAGCCCGCCGGGCGGGCGTCTCGTCCTTCGGGATCAGCGGCACGAACGCGCATGTGGTGCTGGAGCAGGCCGACCCGGAGCGGGACACCGCCGACAGCGAGCCGCTCGCGCCCGGGATCGCCCCGCGTGCCGTGCCGTGGCTCGTCTCGGCCAGGAGCGAAGCGGCGCTGGACGGACAGATCGACCGGCTCAGGACCTACGCGCGGGAGCACCCCGAGTGCCCCGCCGTCGACGTCGGCCACTCGCTGGCGGCGGGCCGTTCGCTCTTCGAGCACCGCGCGGTACTGCTGGCGACCGACGGGGGTGTCTCGGACGTCGCCCGTGGCCTCGCCACCGAGCGGTCATCGGCGGTGCTGTTCTCGGGTCAGGGTTCGCAGCGGTTGGGGATGGGCCGTGAGTTGTACGGGCGGTTCCCGGTGTTCGCGGAGGCGCTGGACTCGGTACTCGCTGTGCTGGATGTCGAGTTGGGGCGTTCGCTGGG